>NZ_BAAALF010000133.1:0-23443 GCF_039528135.1 Kitasatospora nipponensis
CGGCTCGGTGTCGGGCAGCAGCGCCTCCAGCTCGGCCGCGATCGGGAAGCGCTCGGCCAGGTCGGCCAGCGCCGCGGCCCCCGGGGGAGCGGGGGGGGGCCGGGAACCCGCTGGGGCCCGCCGGCGAACCCCCCGCAGCCGCCGGGGAGCCGCCCGCAGCGGGCGACCCGCCGGTGGCGCGCGCGCTGCCCGCCGCGCCCGGCGTGCCCGAACCGGCCGCGCCGCCCGCGCCGCCCTGGCTCTTGCAGCCGGACTGCCGGGCGATCGCCTTCCCGAGGTCGCCCGTCTGCACCTTCGCCAGCGCCCCCGTGGAGGAGCCGGCCAGCTGCTGCACCTGGTCGCCGATGCTCTTCAGACCATCCGCGAACCGCGCCTGGTCGTCGGTGGGCAGCGTCGCGAGCCGCTTCTGGACGTCCTGGTAACCCTGCGCCGCCTGCTGCAGCTCGTTGACGACGTCCTTCTGCACCCCGGCGCCGTCGTCGGTCTTGGGCGCGCCGGCCTTGCTGATCGCGTCGGCGATCTGCTGGTTGGCCGTCGACAGCGTGCCGAGGTCGGTGGCGAGCCGCTTCTGCAGGTCGGCGGGGGCCTCGCCGTCCTTGACCTGGCCGGTGTCGGTCAGCGCGGTGGCGGACTGGGTCACCGGGTCGCGCAGCCCGTCGCAGACCTGCTTGGCCCAGGAGTCGAGCTGTGCGCTGTTGTCGCTGCTGCACGCGGCGGCGCCGCAGGCCAGCAGCGCGCCGAGCACGGGCAGGACGATCAGCCGTCGGGTCGCCCGGCGCCCGCGGCCGGCCACCGCGAAGGCTCCGCGGTCGGACCGGACGGGCCGCCCCGCGCCGGAGTGCGGCGTCCCGCCCCGACCGTCCGCCTGGGCCCGCCGGCCCGCCCGGGCACGCTCGTCCGCCAGCTCTCGCTCGTCCACCAGGTGAGCCCTTCAGTCCCGTTCAGTCCCGCTGCCGTCCCGGGTGAAACTACCCGACACCGCTCGCGCGACCGCCCGGGGCCGTCCGTCCCCGGCGCCACCGGCTGCTGCGCGGCGCTCTCGCCGGCCCGCTGACCGGGGTCGTGACGTTCGCCTCCTCGCCTGCTTGCGCGCACCCCTGACGCCTGAGGCGTCCGGGGTGCGCGCAAGCCGCGCTGCGGCGGCTGCGGGTTCCGCTCAGCCGCCGGCCGCAGCCTGGGCCGGGTCGCCGGCCGCTCCGGAAGCGGGGGTCGCCGTGGCTCCCGGATCGCCCGCCACGTCCACCGTCCGTCGCTTCGAGACGGCCACCGCCACGACCACCGCCAGCACCGACACCACCGCCACCGCGGCCCTCAGCCCGGTGTTCGCGTGCACGCCGAAGCTGAACCGCACCACGGCCGGCGCGATCAGCAGGGAGACCAGGTTCATCACCTTGAGCAGCGGGTTGATGGCCGGTCCGGCGGTGTCCTTGAAGGGATCGCCGACCGTGTCGCCGATCACCGTGGCCGCGTGCGCCTCGCTGCCCTTGCCACCGTGCGCGCCGTCCTCGACCAGCTTCTTGGCGTTGTCCCAGGCACCGCCGGAGTTGGCCAGGAAGACCGCCATCAGGGTGCCCGTGCCGATCGCGCCAGCCAGGTACGAACCGAGCGCGCCCACGCCCAGGCCGAACCCCACCGCGATCGGCGCCAGTACGGCCAACAGACCGGGGGTGGCGAGTTCGCGCAGGGCGTCCCGGGTGCAGATGTCCACGACCTTGCCGTACTCGGGCAGCTCGCTGCCGTCCATGATCCCCGGATGCTCGCGGAACTGGCGGCGCACCTCGAAGACCACCGAACCCGCCGAACGGGAGACCGCGTTGACGGCCAGTCCGGAGAAGAGGAAGACCACCGCCGCTCCCAGCAGCAGGCCCACCAGGTTGTTGGGCTGGGAGATGTCCAGGCTCAGGTCGGCGGCGTCGCCCACCCCCACCGACCCGCCGACCTTGCTGACCGCCTCACCGATCGCGTCGGTGAACGAGCCGAAGAGCGCGGTCGCCGCCAGCACCGCGGTGGCGATCGCGATGCCCTTGGTGATCGCCTTGGTGGTGTTGCCGACCGCGTCCAGCTCGGTCAGCACCCGGGCTCCGGCGCCCTCCACCTCGCCGGACATCTCGGCGATGCCCTGGGCGTTGTCCGAGACCGGCCCGAAGGTGTCCATCGCCACGATCACCCCGACCGTGGTCAGCAGGCCGGTGCCGGCCAGCGCGACGGCGAAGAGCGCCAGCACGATCGAACCGCCCGCCAGCAGGTACGCGCCGTACACCGCGGCACCGATGACCACGGCCGAGTAGACCGCCGACTCCAGGCCGAGTGAGACCCCGGACAGCACGACGGTGGCCGGCCCGGTCAGCGAACTGCGCCCGACGTCCTGGACCGGGCGCCTGGTGGTCTCGGTGAAGTACCCGGTCAACTGCTGGATCACCACGGCCAGCACGATCCCGATCGCCACCGCCGCCAGGGTGAAGAGCCGCGGGTCACCGTGATGGGCCCGGATGTCGTCCGGCACGTGCCGCAGGGCGGCGAAGCTCGACGGCAGGACGACGAACACCGCGCCGAGCACCAGCAGCAGCGAGACCGCGGCGGAGAGGAAGAAACCCCGGTTGATCGCGGTCATCCCGCTGCGGTCCCGCTCCCGCGGGGCCACCGCGACGATGCCCAGCACCGCCGTGACCACGCCGATCGCCGGGACCAGCAGCGGCAGCACCAGGCCCACGTCGCCGAAGACCGCCCGCCCCAGGATCAGCGCGGCCACCAGGGTCACCGCGTAGGACTCGAAGAGGTCCGCCGCCATTCCGGCGCAGTCCCCCACGTTGTCGCCGACGTTGTCGGCGATGGTGGCCGCGTTGCGCGGGTCGTCCTCCGGGATGCCCTGCTCGACCTTGCCCACCAGGTCGGCGCCGACGTCGGCGGCCTTGGTGAAGATGCCGCCGCCGACGCGCATGAACATCGCCAGCAGCGCCGCCCCGAAGCCGAAGCCCTCCAGCACCCGCGGGGCGTCGGCCCGGTAGATCAGCACGACGACCGCCGCGCCGAGCAGGCCCAGGCCCACCGTGCACATCCCGACCACGCCGCCGGTGCGGAAGGCGATCCGCATCGCCCGGTGCTGCGCGGGCTGTTCCTGCCCGGCGACCACGCCGCGGGCGACCGCGGCCACCCGGACGTTGGCGCGCACCGCGAGCCACATGCCCAGGTACCCGGTGGCGGCCGAGAAGACCGCGCCGACCAGGAAGAACGCCGAGCGCCCGAGCCGCTGTGACCAGTTGTCGGCCGGCAGCAGCATCAGCAGGAAGAACACCCCGGCGGCGAAGACCGCCAGCGTGCGGAACTGGCGGGCGAGGTAGGCGTTGGCGCCCTCCTGCACCGCGCCCGCGATCCGCCGCATCGTGGGGGTGCCGGTCTCGTAGGCGAGCACCTGGCGCACCAGCAGGACCGCGACGCCCAAGGCGGCCAGCGCGACCAGGCCGATCACCAGGACCAGCACCTGGTTGCCACTGGTGAGCACGGCCCCGGACGAGTCGCCCGGGGCGCCGAGGACGGCGTGCGGCGAACCGATACCCGCCCGCCCCTCGGCCAGAACTCCCAAGATTCGTGGTCGTACCGGTGCACCGGCGTCAGCCGTGACGGCCGGCGCGGATGGTGCTGGAGCGGAAATCGCTGAGACAGATGTGACGAGAACGGATTTCAGTGCATGAGTGGTGCTCGAAACAACCGTGATGATCGTGGATCCCGCCATGCGTCCTCCCCGATGACCGGCGCGCCGACCTGGCGGTACGGCGCGCAAGTGGCTCTGGTGGCACAGGCGATCGGGCCGGACCCTTCCGGCCCGACCGGATATCGAGGAGTGTAGGAATCAATGCGTGATTGAAATAGACCGCGCGCAGAAGAGAACCGAAAGAATCATGGGCGGGTACCCGAAAACTCGAGGTTTTCGGGTACCCGCCCATGATTCCTTCGATGCCCGGCGGCTGCGCGGCCGGGTGGTCCGGCGGCTGCGCGGCTCAGCGGCTACCGCGCGGCTCAGCCGACCTGGACGGGCCAGCTCATCCGGATCAGCCCGCCGGCGTCGTCCCGACCGACCTCCAGGTCCTCGACCAGTCCGGTGATGACCGCCAGCCCCAGGGTGTCGTCCGAGCTGTCACCGGAGTCGTCGTCGGAGGGCTCGGCGAGCTCGCTGAGAGCCCCGGCCCCGTCCCCGACCTCGATGACGAAACGCTTCTCCTGGTCGGTCAGAGCGACCCGCACGGCGCCGCCCTTGATGCCGCGCTGGTGCAGGCCGACAGCACGTGAGCAGGCCTCGCCGACCGCCAGCCGGACCTCGTCGAGCACGGACTCGTCCACGCCGGCCCGTCTGGCCACCGCGGCCGCCACCAACCGCGCCGTTCGCACGTGCTCGGGAAGGGCGCTGAATCGCAGTTCGACGGTTGCCATCTCTCCCTCTGGGGGTTTGTTCGGCTGGGCGTCCGGCACGAGTCAACAGATCATCGAAGGCCTACGCACAGACCGGCGGGGCCGGATGACCGGGCGCGTTCGGGTTCGGCCGGCGATCGCGGCCCGCCGGAGAGGCTCCGGACCGGCCGACCGGCCGGGCAGGGAAAAGACCGGACCGGGTTTCGGCGGCACGCGGCGCGCTCTCGCCGGGGCGATGTCGGATCCGACCACCACCCGAGCAGGGCAGCAGCTCACCGGCCGCCCCGACCGTGTCGACGCGGGCAACCGCCCACTCGGGACGCACGCCACCGCAGCCGATGCTCCGGCCGCCCGGGACCAGCCCGGACGAACGATGCCCGGCCCGACGGCACCACCTCGCGGGCCACGCCGCTGCGCGTCGCGAGCGACCGGTCCGAGGCCGCCACCAACGGTGAACGGCCCGGACCGAACGGTCAGTCCGTCGAAGCGACGGCCTCGTCCACGGAGGCGTGGATCGGGAACACCTTGGTCAGACCGGTGATCCGGAAGATCTTGAGAATGCGCTCCTGGGTGCAGACGAGACGCAGCGAGCCCTCGTGCGCCCGCACCCGCTTCAGGCCGCCCACCAGCACGCCCAGACCGGTCGAGTCGAGGAAGTCCACACCTTCCATGTCGACAACCAGGTGGTAGCTGCCGTCGTTGACGAGCTCGACCAGCTGCTCACGCAGCTTAGGGGCGGTGTACACATCAATCTCGCCGCCAACCTCGACGACCGTGCGGTCGCCGACTGTACGGGTCGACAGGGACAGGTCCACGGAACCTCCAGCACCTTGCCTTGCTACGTCACATTGCGTACTACGGCGGTCGGATCACATCGGCCGATCCCGACTGCCGATCCCGGCCAAGCGGTCTGCACCGCATGACCGAGCGACCGGCCCAGGTGCCGCCGGTCCGGCCAACTGGCCGCCACCGCATCATTCAACCACCTGGCAGCATGCCTGCACGATGGCTTGCCGCGATTCTCCGTCACTCCGGTGACACACTGGGTCTCCATGCCGCCCAGCCATCGCCAGCCCGACGCCCTGCTCGCCACCTTGGTCGCAAGCCGGGGGCGGTCGGACCGACTCACCCATACGGAGCATCTCCCCGCGCGCCGGGCCCGCTATGCCCCCTGGCCGGACTCGATCCGTCCGGAGATCCGCGCCGCCGCTCGGGAGCTGGGTCTGGATCGGCCCTGGGCCCATCAGGCCGAGGCGATGAATCTCGCCCAATCCGGTCAAACCATGGTGATTGCCACAGGCACCGCTTCGGGGAAGTCGCTCGGCTACCTGGCGCCGGTGCTGAGCGACCTGCTGGACGGAACCGAGGCGCCGAACGGCCGCGGGGTGACCGCGCTGTACCTGGCCCCCACCAAGGCCCTGGCCGCCGACCAGCGCCGCCGGGCCACCGAACTCGCGCCGCCCCGCGTGCGCGCCGCCCTCTACGACGGCGACACACCGCCCCAGGAACGCGAGTGGGTCCGGCAGTACGCCTCGTACGTGCTGACCAACCCCGACATGCTGCACCGCGGCATCCTGCCGGCGCACGCCCGCTGGGCCTCGTTCCTGAAGGCGCTGCGCTACGTGGTGATCGACGAGTGCCACAGCTACCGAGGGGTGTTCGGCTCGCACGTCGCCCAGGTCCTGCGGCGGCTGCGGCGGCTCTGCCACCGTTACGGCTCCGACCCGACCTTCCTGCTCGCCTCCGCCACCACGGCCGATCCGGCGGCCACCGCCGAACGGCTCACCGGCCTGCCCGCGGTCGCGGTGACCGAGGACGCCTCGCCCCGCGGGCCGCTGGTCTTCGCCCTCTGGGAGCCGCCGCTGACCGAACACGTCGGCGAGCACGGCGCACCGGTCCGGCGGACCGCCACCACCGAGGCCGCCTACCTGCTCACCGACCTGGTCGAGGCCGACGTCCGTACGGTGGCCTTCGTCCGCTCGCGGCGAGCCGCCGAACTGGTCGCCCTGCAGGCCCAGGACAACCTCGACACCGCCCTCGCCGGGCGGGTCGCCGCCTACCGCGGTGGCTACCTGCCCGAGGAACGCCGGGCCCTGGAACGCGACCTCCACTCGGGACGGCTGCTGGGCCTGGCCTCCACCTCCGCGCTGGAGCTCGGCGTCGACGTCTCGGGCCTCGACGCCGTCCTGCTGGCCGGCTATCCCGGCACCCGTGCCTCGCTGTGGCAGCAGGCCGGCCGGGCCGGCCGCGAGGCACAGGGCGCGCTGGCGGTGCTGATCGCCCGCGACGACCCGCTGGACACCTACCTGGTGCACCATCCGGAGGCACTGTTCGCCCGCCCGGTGGAGGCCACCGTGCTCGACCCGGACAACCCGCACGTACTCGCCCCGCACCTGTGCGCGGCCGCCGCCGAGCTCCCGCTCGGCGAGGACGACCTGGCGCTCTTCGGCCCCTCGACCGGCCCTCTGCTGCCGGTCCTGGAACAGCGCGGTCTGCTGCGGCGGCGCAGCGACGGGGCCTGGTACTGGACCCGCCGCGAGCGGGCCGTCGACGCCGTCGACCTCCGGGGCAGCGGCGGGAACCCGGTGCAGATCGCCGAGGCGTCCACCGGGCGGCTGCTGGGGACCGTCGACGCCGCAGCGGCGCACACCACCGTGCACACCGGCGCCGTCCACCTGCACCAGGGACGGACCTACCTGGTCCGGGATCTCGACCTGGAGACCTCGGTCGCCCTGGTCGAACTCGCCAACCCCTCGTACACGACCGCGGCCCGGGACACCACGGCCATCTCCGTGCTGACCACCGACCGGACCGTCGCCTGGGGTGAGGGCACCCTCAACTTCGGCTCGGTCGAGGTGGTCAACCAGGTCGTCGGCTTCCTGCGCAAGCGGATCTCCACCGGGGAGATCCTCGGCGAGACCAAGCTCGACCTCCCACCCAGGACGCTGCGGACCCGGGCGGTCTGGTGGACCGTCACCGAGCAGCAACTGCTCGACGCGCTCATCCCGTTCGACCAGCTGCCGGGCGCCGCGCACGCCGCCGAACACGCCTCCATCGGCCTGCTGCCGCTCTTCGCCACCTGCGACCGCTGGGACATCGGCGGCGTCTCGGTCCCACTTCACCCCGACACCCGATTGCCCACCGTCTTCGTCTACGACGGGCACCCCGGCGGGGCGGGCTTCGCGGAGCACGGCTTCCACCGCGCCGCCGAGTGGCTGACGGCGACCCGCGAGGCCATCGCGTCCTGCGAGTGCGAGCGCGGGTGCCCGTCCTGTGTCCAGTCGCCCAAGTGCGGCAACGGCAACGACCCGCTGGACAAGGCCGGCGCGGTGCGCCTGCTGACCGCCCTGCTCAGCGGCGCTCCCACCGAACCCGCCTGACCCGTGCGCGGCGGCCGCGGCCGACGCGGTGGCCGATGGCGCAGCCGACGGCGTGCCGGTGCCGGTCTCGGGCGAGCCGGCGTCGAGGGACCAGACCGGCCCGGCCCGCGCCTGGGCGGTGGCGGGGCCGACCGGCACCGGCACGCCCGGTACGGGTGCCTGGACCACCACCACGACGCTGTCCGTGCCGAGGTCCACCGTGCAGGAGACCATGCGCACCCGATGGGCGGCCGCGACGGCTGCCGCCCGGGCGCAGCCGCCGTCCGCGTCCAGCAGCAGGCGGTCGGCGGCCGCCAGCGCTGCCAGGTCGGCGGCGGAGGCGGCCCGGTGCCTGGCGCACAGCACCGACTCGAGCGCGAGGACGGCTCCGAACACCGCGAAGCCGAGCAGGGCCAGCCCAACCAGCCAGATCGTCGCGGACCCGCGATCACGAGCGGCCGAGGTGGTACGCGCCGACGGCCGAGAGTCCTGAGGGAGGCGCCGCCGTGGCCCGCCGTCGTGGCCCGCTCCCTCTCCAGCTCCCTCCCGCCCCTGCTCTCGCGCCCGCATCCGGTCCTCGCACCGAGCCGGCCGACCGGTCGGCCCCCGCCGCTGCCTCATGCTCGGCCCAGCTCCTCTCCGACCCGATCCTCGCGAGCTGCGACCGCCAGGCCGCTCACCCGCACCGAGAGCGCGGCAGCCAGCCGTCCCGGCCCCAGGCACTGCGCCTCCACCAGGACCCGCACCGACTCCGCCTCCTCGACCACGCGGACGGTGGCACCCGGCGGCGCCACGACCCGGGCCCGCTCAGCGGCGTCCGCCTCGCCGCGGGCCGCCGCGCGGGCCCCGACAGCGGCCGCATCGATGCACCGCAACTGCGCCGCCCCCGCGAGAACCCCCCACAGGAGCATCGCCGTCAGCAGGACCAACGCCGGCAGGGCAACGGCCGTCTCAGCGGTCACGTAGCCAGCGTCCCCGCCCCGCAGAGCCGCCCTCCACCTCGGCCCGCTCCTGGACCGCGGATCCCTCGATGGGCCGACACCTGTCGCCGCTGCCACGGCCGCTCGGACCGCCGGCGGTGGCCCCACGACCCGTGCGGCCCCTGACGGGACCGGGAGGCCGCCGCTACCGCGCGACAGCCACCCGGCAACCCCGCCACAGAGCCCGGAGGCCTGTTCAGACCACATGAAGGGCCCGGTCCAGGAGGCCGGTCAGTGCCGCACTCACCGCGTCACTCGTCACGACCTTGTAGAGCAGCGCGGCGAAGGCGCAGGCCGCCACCGTCCCCACCGCGTACTCAGCGGTCGACATCCCGCCGTCGGGCGGTGCCGAGCCGAGGCGCTCCCGGGACCGCCGGCCGATCAGACAGGCACACCGGCGGATCAGGCCGTGGGCCGTGCCCGGCACGCTTCGCAGCCGTCGCCCCGCCCACGGCGCCGGCCGATCGGGCACCCTCGCGCCGGACGTCGCCACCGCCACCGCCGCCGGCGCCGGCGGCAACAGACTCGCCGAAGGTGCGAAGGGCGACCGGACGGGCAGCCGGTGGACCGTCGCCGTTCCGGTGCCCAAGCGGTCGGACGCCCGGTCGGACGCCTTGTCGTGCGGCGGGAACGGGACGAAGGTGACGACGGGCGACGGTTCATCAGACGGGTGGTTCATGGGAAACGTCCTCTCGTGAGAGATGTCTGTGGGCCAGCGCCTGAGCGGGCCCACCGGAAGTGGTCCGGGTTCACCGGTCGGCCCCAACCGGCCCGGTGACGTCGCGGACCGGTGCACCGACCGAGCGGTCAGATCCTGTGGACGAACGCGGCCGCGAGCCCCGTCACCACCGGGACCACGCCGATGAGCACGAAGGCCGGCAGGAAGCAGAGCCCCAGCGGGGCGGTGGCCAGCACGCCCGCCCGACGGACCCGGGCGTGCGCAGCCCGGGCGGCGGCGCCGCGCTGCGCGGCTGCCAGGGCGGCGAGCGGGAGGGCCGGCGGCGCTCCGCTGACGGTCGTCCGGACCAGGCAGCGCGCCAACGGGTCCAGTGCCGGGCAGTCCTCGCCCAGCCGTCCCCAGCAGGCCGCCGGAGGCGCTCCGAGCGCGAGCTCGGCCGCGACCGCCGTCAGGCGTGCCCGCATCGGATCACCGACCGTCCGGGCGACCGCCCGCGCCGCCTGCTCCGGCGAGCCGCAGGATCCCAGGCAGGCCGCCAGCAGATCTGCCGTCAAGGGCAGTTGAGCCAGCAGGAGGGAGCGTTCGCGGTCCGCCCACAGGGCCGTGGGGGAACGGATCTCCGGCAGGCACCCGCGCAGGAGCACCGCGGTCAGGACCGCAGCGAGGATCCCCGGTACTCCCGGCGCCAGCACGCCGATCGCCAGGCCTGCCAGCACCGGTACTGCCGACTCCGCACGGAGCCTGCGCCGCCTGCCGGTTGTGGGGGAGCGCTCGCCGCCTGCCGCCCGCGACGACGGCACGGACCGCCGGCCACGCACCTTCCACCGGCTCCGAGCCCGGTTCCGGCCCTGACCCCGGCCAAGGGTCCGGGGCACCAGGTCGAGGTGGCCCACCCGCCGCCCTTGCCTGCGGCGCCGCCACCAGCGGCCGGCGAGCGACAGGGCGCAGGCAATCGGCGTGACCCCCGCGGTGAGCATCACGAGTACGGTGACCAGCGGGGAGGAAGGCAGGTGTGCGTAGCGGCCCAGGCCCTCACTCATCAGGACACCTCCATCATGTCGAGATCGCTCCGCCGGCCCCGACGAGGGCCTCCCGCTCTCACCGGCCGCCGCGGTTCGGTCGCCCTCACCCGCACGCCGACCGGCCGCCCCGCCGCGGCGACGGCACCGCCGTGCACACCGAGGTCCGCCTGCGCCGCGCGGATGATCCGGGCGGTCCAGAGCAGTCCGGCGACCTCGAGGAGCCCTCCTGCGAGCAGGCACCCCATGCCCAACGGAGTGCTCAGCAGGATCCGCAGCGGTTGCGCACCGAGCGCACTGCCCAGCACCAACCCGAAGACGGGCAGGGCCGCCAGCAGCGCGGCCGTGGTGCGCGGGCCGGCCAACTCGCTGCGGATCTCCTCCCGCAGCCCGAGGTCGGCGCGCAGGGCAGCGGCGACCTGGTCGAGGCTCACCGCGAGGCCGGTGCCGCTGTCCGCCGTCACCTGCCAGCAGGCGGCGATCGCGGACGCCCCCGCGCCGCCGGGCAACGCGGCCACCCACCGGAACACGCTCGGCACGTCGGCGCCGTAGCGGGTCGCCACCAGCCGGGCCAGCGCCTGCGGCCCCAGCCGGGCGACCTGCGACCCGAGGTGCCGCTGACGACCGGTCACGGCCTCCAGGGCCTGTCCGGGAGTCGCCCCGCTGCGCAGTTCGCCGGCCAACGCCGCACAGAGTTCGATGACCGCCACAGCTCGATCGCCCGCCTCCCGGGCCAGCGTCCGGCGCATCCGCCAACGCCGGCCGGGGACGATCAGGAGAGCCGCGGCGACGAAAGGCAGCACCGAGTGGGCCAGGGAACCGGCCAGCAGGCCGCCCGGCAGCAGGAGCGCCTCCGGACCCCACCAGCGGCGGCGCTCACCCGGTGCCCCGACCAGTCGGCGCAGCCGGCGCAGCCCGATCCGCACCAGGACTCCGGGACCGTCCGGAGCGCCGAGCACGGTGACCGACCGGCGCCTGGCCCTGGCCCGCCGGTTCAGCCGGGCCCAGGCCGACGCTCCGGCGGCGCAGAGCGACAGAGTGGCCGCCAGGTCGAGGTGGCGGCCCGTCATCGGATGCCCCGCCCCGCCGCGACACCGCGAGCCGTGCAGAGCTGCTCCAGCCGTGGCCAGCCGCTGCCCCGGGCAACCGATCCGTCCGGTGCGAAGAGCACCGCCGGAACGGCCCTGGCCAGTCCTGCGGCATCGCTCGTGAGCGTGTGCACCTCGGCGACCCGGCGCAGGCCGGTCGTCGGCTCGCGCACCAGGTGGATCACCAGATCGAGGGCCGACCGCAGCTGGCTGTGCAGGGCCGGCCGGTCCAGGCCCGCCATCGACCCGAGCGCCTCCAGCCGGACCGGCACATCGGCCGCCGTGTTGGCGTGCACCGTTCCGCAGCCACCCTCGTGTCCGGTGTTCAACGCGGCCAGCAGGTCCAACACCTCGACGCCCCGGACTTCGCCCACCACCAGACGGTCGGGCCGCATGCGCAGCGCCTGACGGACCAGGTCCCGCAAGGTCAACTCGCCCAACCCCTCCTGGTTGGGCGGGCGGCTCTGCAGGCGGACGACGTGCGGGTGGGCCGGCCGGAGCTCGGCGGAGTCCTCCGCGATGACGATCCGCTCCCGGCTTCCCACCAGGCCCAGCAGGGCGGCGAGCAGTGTCGTCTTGCCGGTGCCCGTTCCGCCGCTGATCAGCAGTGAGAGCCGGGCCCGCAGGATGTCGCGCAGCAGGTCGGCGCCGGCCGGTGGAAGGGATCCCGCGGCGACCAACTCGTCCAGCGCGAAAGGGCGCGGGCGACAGATCCGCAGCGAGATGTGCGTGCAGCCGGTCGCGATGGGCGGCAGGACGGCGTGCAGCCGCGTGCCGTCCGGGAGCCTGGCGTCGACCCACGGCCGGGCGTCGTCGAGCCGGCGGCCGGCCGACGTGGCCAGACGGTGGGCCAGGTGACGGACGGCTGCGGGATCGGCGAAGTGGATCGCGCGCTCTCGGCGCAGGCCGCTCCCGCGGTCCACCCACACCTCGTCAGGGCCGTTGACCAGGACGTCCGTCACGTCCGGTGCGGCGAGCAGCTCGTCGAGCGGCCCGGCGCCGACCAGCTCCGAGCGCAGCGTCCGGACGGCGTCCAGAACGTCGTCGCCGCCCAACGGCGGCCGGGTGGCCCGCAACGCGGCGGCGACCTCCGTACTGGTCGGTGCCGCGCCGGCCTCGGCGAGCCGCAACCGGACGGAGTCGAGCAGGGCGCCCGCGCGCTCCGCGGGGGCACGCGCCGGGTCGGGTCGCCGCCGAACCGTCGCCAGGGTGGGACGGGTGCTGCTCCGGTGCGGCTGCCGGGGCCAGGAGAGGTGCCGGTCGGCCGGGTGTCCGGTGGGTGTGGTGCGAGCGTTCATACGGCTGCTCCTCCTTCGACGACGGGTGGCAGGACTTCTCCCAGGTAGGCGGCACAGAAGCGCGCCAGCGGACCGTGACCGCGCAGCCCCGGCGGCGTGCCGCGTTCGGCGTCGAGCGTCAACCCGGGTTCGTGCGAGATCTCGCCGGCCAGTGGCAGGCCCAGGCCGCGAGCGATCTCCTGGCTGCGCAGACCCAGTGGCCCCGGAAGCCGGACCACCGCGCGCAGGTCCGGCAGGTGCGCCCCGACGGCCGCCCCCACCCGCCCGGCCGCGGCCATCGCCCGCAGTTCGGTGGGCACCACCAGCAGGCCGGTGTCGGCCTGCGCCAGCGCCTGGACGGCGGCCGGATCCAGACGGCGCGGCAGGTCGACGACCACCAGGCCGCCGCGCCGCCGGGCGGCGGCCAGCACCGTGCGCATCGCCTCCGGTGAGACCTCCACGGGCTCCCCGCGATCCCAGGACAGCGCCGTCAGGCTGTGCAACTGCGGCAGCGCCTCGGCCAGTTCGGCTCCGCTGACCCGCCCGCGCGACCCGGCGAGATCGGGCCAGCGCAGGCCCTCCGCCAGCTCACCGCCCAGCAGGACGTCCAGGCCGCCGCCGAGCGGATCGGCGTCGATCAGCATCGTCCGGTGCCGGGCGCGAGCGGCGGTGATGGCCAGGGCACAGGCGAGCGTGGAGGCTCCCGCGCCGCCCCGGCCGCCGATCACGGCGACGGTCAGGGCCGGAGCACCGACGTCCTCGACGGCGTCGGCGATCCGGTCCAGCAACCAGGCCTGTGCGTCCGGCAGGAACAGCACCTGCTCGGCACCGAGTTGGACACCGCGCACCCAGACGTCGCCGTCGTCGAGGTCCAGGCCCAGCAACAGGACACCGGCCCGACGGGTCAGCCCGACACAACGCTCGAACTGATCGTCCCCGACCAGCACCAGCGGGGCGCTCTCCCAACGGTGGCGCGGCGGCGGGGCGCCGGAGAACACCTGCGGCTCGACTCCGACCGCCGCGCAGAGCCGGGACAGGTGGTCGGCCAGCACCCCGTCCCCGGTGAGGACGAGGGGGTGCCTGGACTGCGGGTCGTCGGATCGGGATCCGTACTGATCGATGGCGGGTGCCGGCACGACTGCCTCCCGAACTGGGGCGCTCGCTGACGCTCCACCGGCTCCCCACGACAGCGGCCGCATCAGGCGGTCGACGGCGGGGCGAGGGACGGCGCAACGGGCGGTGACGATGGGACCTCGGCCGACTCGCCCCGCCCCGACAGGCAACCTGCGCCTCGTCAGACCGGGCCGTGGCTTCGGCTCGCGGCCCACAGTGCCGCCCCGCTCGGAATCCGTCTGCCCCTCTTCGAATCCCTGTGGATAACCAAGGGGGTGTGGATATCCGAACTCACTCGGATGGCCCTAGTTCACCCTTGAGAGGAGTTACGCACAGGGAATTGACACACGCTTCTCAGAAACTCGCCGAGCACAGGCGATCAACTACGCAGAGTGATGATCTGAAGAGGCCGAGCTACCTCGTACCCCAACGAGGTGCTGCACTCCGAGCCCCTCGCACATCCCCCCTGAAGCGCCGCGCGGGGCCTGGAAAACGGCCCCGGACATGCGACGACCCCCGCCGGGGGGGAGAGCGGGGGTCGTCTATCCACGGTCCGACTCGGGGGGGAGGAGCCGGACCGGGTTAGCACGGTCGCGAACGATCCGTGACTTCCATGGTGTACCCGAGCGGCCAGAAACACAAACCAGCAGGGCCTTGAGTCAACCAAATGGCGGCCCCCTGGAGGCCGCCCTCTATCCTCGGTTCCTGTGGACACCACCGAGAACGCCGACATCGCCAGCGGTGGCGAGAACTCCGGACCGGAGGCCGCGCCGAATGCCTCCTCCGGCGACAGTACGACCGCCTCGCCCCCTGCCGGGCCGACCGCCTCGACCGCCCCGGGTCCGACCGTCCGGGCATCGTTCGAGAGCCCCCTCGAGGGCCCCCTGGACACAGCACCGGAAGCCGTCGAACGGCCCGCCCGCAGCCGACCCACCGGCGGACCCGCTCGCACGGCGGCGTTCTTCGACCTCGACAAGACGATCATCGCGAAGTCGAGCGCACTGGCGTTCAGCCGGCCCTTCTACCAGGGCGGCCTGATCAACCGTCGGGCCGTGCTGAAGAGCGCATACGCCCAGTTCGTCTTCCTGGTCGGCGGGGCGGACCACGACCAGATGGAGAAGATGCGCGAGTACCTCTCCGCACTGACCCGGGGGTGGAACGTCCAGCAGGTCCGGGAGATCGTCGCCGAGACCCTGCACGGACTGATCGACCCGCTGATCTACGAGGAGGCCGCCTCGCTGATCGAGCAGCACCACGCCGCCGGCCGCGACGTGGTGATCGTCAGCAGCTCGGGCGTGGAGGTGGTGGAGCCGATCGGCGCGCTGCTGGGGGCCGACCACGTGATCGCCACCCGCCTGATGATCGAGGACGGCCGCTACACCGGCGAGATCGAGTACTACGCCTACGCCGAGAACAAGGCCGCCGCCATCCGCGAGCTGGCCGCCCTCGAGGGCTACAACCTCGCCGAGTGCTACGCCTACAGCGACTCGGTCACCGACCTGCCGCTCCTGGAGGCCGTCGGAAGGCCCTCCGCCGTCAATCCGGACCGGAGCCTGCGCAAGGAGGCACTGGCCCGCGACTGGCCGGTGCTGGTCTTCAACCGGCCGATCGAACTGCACCGCCGCCTGCCCGAGTTCAGGGCGCCGAGCCGGACCGTGCTGGCCGCGGTCGCCATCGGCACCGCCTGCGTCACCGCGGGCGTCGTCTGGCACCTCGCCAAGCAGCGGCGCCCGGAACTCTGATCGGCCGGTGTGGACCGGTGGCGGCCTGCCGCCGGTCCACACCGAGCCGTCGAGCGCGCCGCCTGGGCGCCAGGGCTCGACCAGCGAATCGGACAAAAGGTAAAGAATTCGCCTTTCGAGTTCCGTTTGACCGGGATCCGAGATACAAAGGACTCACGGCCCGCGAGACCCGGAAGGACCCGAAGAGGTCAGACCGACACCGCAGTTCAGGCCCCACGGACCGCGTACAACATCCGAGCACCCACGTGCAGCCGACCCGCGATACGGGCCGCCGCACCAGGCGAACGGGCAGGATCCCCGCCTGATGGGCACTTCCGGTGCACGCATGGTCACCCGGAGCGTTGTACCAGCGGCGACACCAGCAGTCAGGGTGTCGCCGCAACTCTGTGCCCGCGGCCGGACACGGCACCGAACGGCGGCACAACCCGCCGTCAGACCATTCCCCGCTGCATCGCCTCGCAGACCGCCGTGCTCTCGCGGACACCGAGGCGAAGTGCCAGGCCGCAGTGCTCGATCCAGCGGGCGAGCCCGTCGGGCGCACCGGAGAGGTAGCCCGCGAGCGCGTCCCGGTAGGCCGCCGTGCCGAGTTCCACCAGACCGACCTCGGCGGGACAGATCGCCTTGGGGTCCAGACCCTCCGCGATCAGCACGATCCGCTGGGCGGCCCTGGCGACCAGCCCGTTGTGGCTTCCGAACGGCCTCAGCGCCAGCAACTCGCCGTGCACCACCGCGGCCACCACCAGCGCCGGGGCGCCACCGGAGGCACCGGCCGTCCGTGCGACCAGGAGCTGTGCCAGCTGGTCGAGGCGGGCCGCGACCTCCGCGGCCGGCGGCGCGGGCGGCAGCACGGCCGACGCCCCGGCGACCGAAGCCCCCGAGGTCGCCTCCCCGGCCAGCCGGGCGACCGGGGCGGCGGCGACGCCCTCGACGGCCTTCAGCTCCAGCGGGAAGAGCTCCTCCGCCACCTCACCGTCCTGCCGCGGCCTTCCCGCCGCGGCCTCACCGTCACCCGCCGCCAGCAGGTGCAGCCGCGCCAGGACCTGGAGCGGAGAGGTGCGCCAGACGCTCAGCAGCTGGCCGGCCTCGGCGGAGATCCGCAGCGCGCCACCGACGACCCGCTCCTCGCGCCCCGCACTGAAGTCGCTGCGGCGACGCACCTCCTCCAGCGGCCAGTCGGCGCCCGCGAGCGCGGCCGAGGCCCGCGCCCCGCGGATCGCGGCCTCCGAGGTGACCTCGGGGGCTCGGCGCCGCATCACCCGGTGCCCGTACAGGCGGTCGACAACCTTGCGGATCTCAGCGACGGACTCGGGCACCCCGGGCAGTTCGGCCAGCGGGGCAAGCGGATCAGTTCCAGTGCTCACCTACCCGAGAGTAACGACTCCCCCGCCCCGCTCGACACAGCAACCCCGGTGTCACCCGTTCGAGGCAATCCTTGTTTCCCCCGGGACCGGCACCCGAAACCCCGGCTACGATGGCCACTATCGGAGACGATAACGATTACCAACAAGCTGGCCGACTCCACCGGGGCGGTCGACGCAGCGAGAGCCGGGAGTCCACAGATGAAGATCGCCTTCGTCGGCAAGGGCGGCAGCGGCAAGACCACACTGTCCGCGCTGTTCATCCGCCATCTGGCCGCCGAGGGCTGTCCGGTGATCGCCGTCGACGCCGACATCAACCAGCACCTGGGCCCGGCAATGGGCCTGACGGATGCCCAGGCGGCACTGCTGCCCTCCCTCGGGGCGCACCTGCCGGAGATCAAGGAGTACCTGCGCGGCAGCAACCCGCGGATCGACTCGGCCGAGGCGATGATCAAGACCACTCCGCCCGGGCGAGGTTCACGGCTGCTGCGCATCGTCGAGGAGAACCCGGTGTACGCGGCCTGCGCCCGGCCCGTCGCCCTGGACGAGGGGTCGGTGCGCCTGCTGGCGACCGGCGCGTTCACCGAGGAGGACCTCGGCGTGGCCTGCTACCACTCCAAGGTCGGCGCCGTGGAGCTGCTGCTCAACCACCTGGTGGACGGTCCGGGCGAGTACGTGGTCACCGACATGACCGCCGGCTCGGACTCCTTCGCCTCGGGCCTGTTCACCCGCTTCGACCTCACCTTCCTGGTCGCCGAGCCGACTCGCAAGGGCATCTCGGTCTACCGCCAGTACAAGGAGTACGCCCGGGACTTCGGGGTCGCCCTGCGGGTGGTCGGCAACAAGGTCCAGGGGGCGGACGACCTCGCCTTCCTCCAACGGGAGGTCGGTGACGACCTGCTGGCCGCCTTCGGGCACTCGCCCTGGGTCCGCCGGTTGGAGCAGGGCTCCGCAGCGGCGTTGAGCACTCTGGAGCCCGCGAACCGGGCGGTGCTGGAGCTCCTGCGCACGCAGGCGGACGCCGCCTTCGAGCGCCGCGACGCCCGCCGCTACAGCGCCCAGGCCGTGCACTTCCACCTCCGTAACGCCGAGAGCTGGGGGAACGCCAAGACCGGCCTGGACCTGGCGGTGCAGGTCGATCCCGACTTCGTCCTCGACCCCGCCGCGCTCGACGGGGCCGGCCACGGCGAGGAGCGCCTCGGCGGGGCACCACGGACCGCCACGGTCCGGGACGCGGCCGGCACGGCCGCCTGACCGCAGGCGGCGAACCCGCCGTCCGCCAAGGGGCCGGTGTCCCACCCGATCGGGTGGGACACCGGCCCCTTCGGTCGATAGCGGCAGGTCAGCCGGGTAGACCGGCTCACTCCGAGGGGTGAATCTCGGCCCCGGGACTCCCGCACACACTTACGCTATGCAAAGCTTTCATTACCCACAGTTTGCCAAGTCTTGATGCATCGGACTCTCCGAGCTTGATGGTCCATGGGCCGCCCCATCCCCCGGCACCACGCCCACACCATCCCGCCTCACCGTCGCGACCCACAGCAGCCGATCCGGTCTCCAGCGCCACCACCGGACCCGGCCGCGTTCGTTCCCCCGGAAAGACGGGACGCCATGACCCTCGACACTCCCCCCTCCCCGCCCCCGACCGACGTCACCCCCGGCAGCCACGCGCCGCCGGCCCCCGACCCGCGCAGCGGTCCGCGACTGCGGCTGCGGCTGCCCTGCGCAGCGGACCTGACGGCCTCGATCGCGGTCTTCCTGGTCGCCGTCCCGTTCTCGCTCGGGATCGCGCTGGCCACCGGAGCACCGCTGACGGCCGGCCTGGTCGCCGCCGCCGCCGGTGGCATCACCGCCGGGCTGCTCGGCGGCACCCCGCTGCAGGTGAGCGGGCCGTCCGCCGCGCTCACCGTGATCACCGCCGGACTGATCGCCCAGTACGGGTGGCAGGCCACCTGTGCGATCACCGTGGCAGCCGGGCTGCTGCAACTGCTCCTCGGCTCAATGCGGGTGGCCCGCGCGGCACTGGCCGTCTCGCCCGCGGTCGTCCACGGCATGCTGGCCGGCGTCGGCATCACCATCGCCATCGCCCAGCTCCACGTGGTGCTCGGCGGTACCCCGCAGAGCTCCGCGCTGGCCAACCTGACGGCCCTGCCCGCGCAGCTCTCCGGCCCGCACCTGCCCGCCCTCGCGGTCGGCCTGGTCGCGATCGCCCTGCTCTACGGCTGGCCGAGGCTGAGCCGGCTGCCGGGCCGGGCCGGGCTCCTGGGGAGCCGGCTCGTCCGGGTGCCGGCCGCACTGACGGCGGTGGCTGCCGGCACCGGGCTGGCCATCGCCTTCGACTTCCAGCTGGCCCGGGTGGAGCTCCCGAGCTGGAGCGAGCACAGTCTCGCCGCGCTGCCCAACGGATCGCCGCTCGCCGTCCTGGGCGCGATCGTGACGGTCACCGTGGTGGCGGCCGTCGAGTCGCTGCTCTGCGCGGTCGCGGTGGACCGGCTGAGCGGCAGCACCGGGGACCTCGACCGTGAGCTGCGCGGGCAGGGCCTGGCCAACCTGGTCACCGGCCTGCTGGGCGGCCTGCCGGTGGCCGGTGGCGCGGTCCGCAGCTCCGCCAACGTGCAGGCCGGCGCCCGTACCCGCTGGTCCGCGGTCCTGCACGGTGTCTGGGTCCTGCTGGCCGCCGTCGCGCTGACCGGTGGCCTGCGCCGGATCCCGCTGGCGGCGCTGGCGGCCCTGGTGATGGTGGTGGGCGTGCAGATGGTGAGCTTCGCGCACATCCGCAAGGTGCACCGCCACCGGGAGTTCGCGGTCTACCTGACCACCGTGCTCGGCGTCGTCCTGCTCGGCGTTCCGCTCGGTGTCGTCACCGGCGGAGCGACGGCCCTGCTGCTCGCCCTCTACCGACTGACCCGCACGCACGTCGACGTCGCTCCACGCCCGGACGGCTCGTACGGCGTGCAGACCCACGGTCCGCTGACGTTCATCGCCGTCCCCCGGCTGGCCAGGGCGCTCGGCTCGATCCCCGTCGGGGCCCAGGTCACGGTCTGCCATGACGGCTCCTTCCTCGATCACGCGGCCTACGAGGCACTGCACTCCTGGCGCATCGGCCACATCGCGCGCGGCGGCCAGGTCGCCCTGCTGACAGACCGGCAGGACGACGAGGTCCTCGACCCGGACGGCACCGTCCGGTCCGGCAGTTCCCCGAGCCCGCACCGCTGCCGGGCCTGGACCCCCTGGGTCGGCCACCACTGCATCGAGCAACAGGACGATCCGCACGGCCGGCTGCTGGACGGTGTGCGCGGTTTCCAGGTGCACACCGCCCCGCTGATCCGGCCCGAACTGGCCAGGCTGGCGCGCGAGGGCCAGACGCCCTCCCAGCTCTTCCTGACCTGTGCCGACTCCCGGATGGTCACCAGCATGATCACCAGCAGTGGCCCGGGCGACCTGTTCACCGTGCGCAACGTCGGCAATCTCGTGCCGGCGCCGCACGAGCCCGGCGCGGCCGACGACTCGGTGGCCGCCGCCGTGCAGTACGCCGTGGAGGTGTTGGAGGTCCGCAGCATCACCGTCTGCGGTCACTCCGGCTGCGGGGCCATGAGCGCGTTGCTCAACGGGCTGCACGAGCAGCCCGGCCGGCCGACACCGCTGGCTCGCTGGCTGCGCAACGGGCGCGGTTCACTGGCCCGGCTGGCACGCGTCCCGGCCGAGTTCGCCGACCGGGAGGCGGTGGACCGGGTCGAGGAACTCTCCATCACCAACGTGGTGCAGCAACTCGACCAGCTGATGGCCAATCCGGCGGTCGAGAGCCGCGTCCTGGACGGGTCGTTGCGGCTGGTCGGGATGTACTTCGACTTCGCCACCGCGCAGGCCTACGTGCTCGACCGGACGACCGGACGCTTCGCCGCGGTCTGCGCGACGCGCGAGATCGCGAGTGCCGCGTGACCGGGTAGGGCGGGCGGGCCCCGCTGCACGTCGGCAGCGGGGCCCGCCCCACCCGGAACCGCCCGGGCTGTCCGCCGATCAGCCGGTGATCTTGTTGAAGATCTTCGAGTAGCCGTAGCCGGTGCCCTTGTCGTAGCCGTCGACCTCCCAGAAGGACAGCTCCTGAACGCCCTTGGCGGCGGCGAAGCTCTCCAGCGTGGCGGCGTTGGACTGGGTGAAGTTCTCGTTGTCGTCGTTGCGGCCGGCGATCGGCGTCAGTCCGAGCTTGCCCCAGGCCTGCGCCGAGCTGCCTCCGTAGAGCGTGACCAGCTGGCCGTGCGTGGCGTTGGCCGCGGACTCGGCGTCGTTCAGGGCGTTCTCCCCGTCGCCGAAGTCCATGGTCATGATGTTGACCAGGTTCACCTGCACGCCCTTGCTCTTGGCGTCCTTGAGCAGATTCAGCGCGTTCGACTCGAGGCCGGTCGGGTCCACCGGCAGGGTGTAGTCGACCTGCACCGAGGGGTTGGCCTTCTGCAGGGCCGCCAGTGCCTGGTCCCGGCGGGAGTTGGCCGCGGTGTTGTTCAGGACGCTGCCCTCGATGTCGAAGTCGAGCCTCGTCACCCCGTAGGTCTTGACGACATTGGCATACGCGGCGGTCAGGCTGGTGACCGAGGTACAGGTCTCGGCCAACTCCCCACCGGCTTCGCCGCCGAAGGAGATGATGACGTTGCCACCGGCCGCCTTGAAGGCGCTGACCTGCGAGGTGAACGCTCCAAGGGCGTTGTTGCCGTCCTCCCACATCGGCGTGCAGCCGGACTTGGGCGTGAGGAAGGCCAGCGTGTAGGTCGACACACCGCTGGCCTTCTTGTCAGCCGTCAGATCACCGACATCGGAGCCACTGATCTGCAGATACGGTGCGGCGTAGTGAGCCGGGAAAGCAGCCGTGGCCTGGGCGGCGGCGGCCTGGGCGGGCACGGCGGCGACGGTCAGGCCCACCGGCAGGGAGGCGGCGGCTACCGCGAGCGCACCGATCCGGAGATACTTGTCCATGACAACCTTTCAGATCCGATGACGCCCTCCCGCGAGAGGCCTGGGGAAGCCTGGCCCGGGCGGGCCGGCGCTCGCGTTCGAGGGTGAACGGCGCACGGCTCCGCGGGCATGCGGGTGGGCAGGTGGGGGCGGAGTGAGGGTCGAACGAGAATCTCGGTTAGGAAAGTTTCCTAACCTTAGATGGGGATGGTGGCCCCACCTCCCGAACATGTCAAGAGCGCGCGCAGCCCCCGGGCGCTTCTCCGACTCGGTACGACCATGAGGGAGAAGTGCCCGAGGGCTGCGGGCCGGAAGGGGTCTGGATCCGGCGACCGGGGCTACGCGGTGGTGTGCGCTCCGCCGAGCAGACCGGCCAGGTCCGCCGGCGTCACGTAGCCGGGCCACCGACCGTCGTCGAAGAGCCGGACTCCCGCGTCGTGGTAGCACTGGTCGACCAACTGGGAACAGATCTGGTGCCGGGTGTCGGCGACGTAGCCCTTGAGCAGGGAGCTTCCGGGCAGGTGGAACCGGTGTGCGGCCAGAGCCGCGTAGTCGAGGAAGCTGTAGGGCACGTTCAGGTAGCCGCGAGCGGCCGCGACGATGGCCACCCGCTGATCGTTCGTCAGCTTGATCAGGCCACTGGACCAGCGGATGGACCGACCGTCGTACTCGGCGAGCGGGGCCTGGTGCGCCCCGCCGGGTTCGGCCTCGACGACCTGGTCGCCGCCGACCAGGATGAAGGCGTGCTCGAAGTCGGCGAAGCCGTCCCCGTTGAGCCACTGACCCACGCGGATGAGGCGGCCGGCCCCTCCGCGCATCTGGACGACCGCGAAGTCGCCCGGTCTCGGAAGCGGTGCGGAACTGGCGGAGCTTTCTGTCATGACTCGACTCCCCGAGAGCGCCGCATCGGCGCGCGGCACCTCACCCGGCGCGCACCGCCAGGCAGCGGCAGGGCGTCGCGCAACAGGGAACCACGGTTCGCGTACGGCGGGCTGACGGCTCGAAACACCGGACCCGAGCCCGGCGCTCACCAGCAGACTGGTGCTTCCAGTGGAGTACCCGCGATACCGGCCTTCAAGACGTGGCACGAGAGATCGGGCGATATGCCCGGCTTCGTCGGTGAGCACCGCCCTGGAGCCACGAGAGGTCGGAGCCGGGGTGGGGCCACCGCCTGTCAGAATGTCCGCGCGGACCCGGTGCGAGCGGGCCGGCCCACTCGGTGCGAGCCGGTGCACCATCCGCACACACGATTCAGAGGTCTACACCAATTTTCCCGGGTCCCCTTGTCAACCGACCCGTTCGCCTGGTGAGCTGTGCACTGGGACACACGGGACAATCCCCACCACAGGGAACCATCCCGAAGCACTGGAGCTTCTCTCCGCGGGGAAAGCACCATGAGGAGACTCGATGAGGAGTTCGCGTTGAGCAACGAGAGCCTGGCCAACCTGCTCAAGGAGGAGCGGCGGTTCGCTCCGCC
>NZ_BAAALF010000134.1:0-23358 GCF_039528135.1 Kitasatospora nipponensis
CGCCGAGCCAGTTGACGCCGCCGCGGGCGCGGGTGTGGTGGGCGCGGGGGCGCCCGCCGGGGCGACGTAGGCGGTCGGCTCCTGGAAGACCGGCGCCTGGAAGATCGCGGTGGACGGACGCACCGCGCGGCGGCGGGCCCGGGCCGGCGGCTCGGCGGACTCGGCCTCGACGACCGGCTCGGCCTCGACCTCGGGCTCCTCGACGGGCTCCTCGGCGACGACCTCGACCTCGGGGGCCTCGACCTCGACCGGCACCTCGGCGGGCGCACCGGCGGGCGACTCGGCCCGCTTGCGGGTGCGGCGGGCGCGCACCGGCTTCTCGGCCACCGGCTCGGCCTCGACGACCGGCTCGGGCTCGGTCACCGGCTCCTCGACCGGAGCGGCCTCGGCCTCGGCCGGGGCACCGGCGGGCGCCTCGGCGCGCTTGCGGGTGCGGCGGGCCCGCACCGGCTTCTCGGCCACCGGCTCGGCCTCCACGGCCGGCTCGGGCTCGGCTGCGACCTCGACCGCGGCGGCCTCCGCCTCGGCGGGCGCACCGGCGGGCGACTCGGCCCGCTTGCGGGTGCGGCGGGCCCGCACCGGCTTCTCGGCCACCGGCTCGGCCTCCACGGCCGGCTCGGCGGCGCTCTGCTCGACGGCCGGGGCGGCCGCGGTCACGCTCTCGGCGGCGGGCACCGTCTCGGTGCTCTCGACCGCGCCCTGCGGGGTACCCGCCGGGCGGGAGACCGCGCGCCGGCGGCGGCGGGGCGGAGCGGCCTCGGTGGCCGTATCGTCCGCGGTGTGCTGCGTTTCGTTGTTCTCAGGCATGCGGGTGGATCTCCCGTCAGGCCCCCGGGCTCCGCATCCTGGCACGGCCGGGCACCGGTGGCCGGCCTTGGGCGTTTCAGCGCCCTGGCCGACTCTCCACGGTGCCGCCGTGCGGACGCGAGGCCGCACAGGGGCTCGTAGTCTCACTCGGCGCCCCGCACGGTGCGGGGTGTCGAAAGTCTCTGGTTCTGACCAGTGTTCTCAGGTTTTCCCAAGCTGCGCGGCCCCACAACCCAGGGTGGCTCCCGGGGCGGGCCCCGCCGGCCCGTGGGGCGGCGCGGTGCTCCTCGGGCCCGCCGGCCATGGGGCCGGGGGGCCATCGCAGGAGTGGCCAGTGCACGACGACGCTCGCTCCCCTGGGGAGCCGCGGGGGCCTGGAGTGCGCAGGGCCGGGTGGTAAGTCCGGCTCTCGCCTCCGCCCGCTAGGCGGACGCTGCGGCCTGCGGCTCGACGGCCGCCACTGAGGGGCCGGCCGGGGCCGCAGCGCGGTCGAGCGCCAGCGGGTCGGTCACCGTGCCGGTCTCCTCGTCGAGCGGCCCCTGCGCCAGCCTGGTCACCTCAGCGGGGACCGGCAGCGCCAGGTCGGCCGTCGCACGGAGACCGGACAAGACGTCGTCGGGTCGTACGGCGGGTGTGGCATGTCGTACTACCAGGCGCAGTATCGCACAGGCACGACCGGTACGAACATCGGAGGTGGCCGGGGATTCCCCGACCGGACCAACGCCGACCTGCGTGGGGACCAGTTCGAGGCGGGCCACCGCTCCGCGCGCGTCGAAGACCCTTAGCCCGTTCTTCGTCTTCCGTTCGACCTGCACGTCCTCGGCGGCGAGGAAGAGCGCGACCGCGCGGGCCGCGTCCTGCTCGGCCACCTCGGGCAGCCGCAGCTCCCAGAGGGAGGCCTCCAGCCGCTCCACGAAGTTCGGCGTGCGCACCTCGACGGCGTCCACGATGTCCAGGCCGGTCGGCAGCGACTCGTCCAGTTGGGCCCGCAGCGCCTGCGGGTCACGGAAGTCGGCCAGGCCGATCTCCAGGTACTCGGCCTCGCTGGCCACCCCGGTGGGGGCGGCGTTGGCGTAGGACACCTTGGGGTGCGGGGTGAAACCGGCCGAGTACGCCATCGGAACGGCGGAACGGCGCAGCGCCCGCTCGAAGGCGCGCTGGAAGTCGCGGTGGCTGGTGAAGCGCAGACGGCCCCGCTTCGTGTAGCGCAGACGGATGCGCTGCACCGTCGGAGCGGGGGGCGGACCGTCGGGCGTGCGGCGTGCCAGGGTCGCTCAGTCCTTCGTGAGAAGCCGCGTCCGGCAGGTGACGGCTCCAGGGAGGGGCCACCGGTGCGGACTCTGTCAGTGACAAAACTCTGTCAACGCCCAAGGGTACGCGCCCGCCCGGGGGGCTCCCGCCGCGCCCGGTCAGCCGAAGAGGCTGCGGCGCACCTCGCGCAGCGTCTCGCGGACGGTGGCGGCGGCCGCCCTGGCGGCCCGGCGCACCTCCGCCTTGAGGGGCCACCACAGGTCGCGGCGCACCCACCGGCAGGGCCGCATGACCAACAGCCGCCACAGCTGCCCGCCCAGCCGCCAGGCCCAGGTCACGACCTGTCCGAGCCCGCCCAGCAGCGGGCGGCCCAGCGGCAGCAGCAGGTGGCGCCAGAGCCGTGTCACCAGCCACCCCAGCGCCCGACCCGCCGGCACCAGCAGGTAGCGCCACGCCGCGCGCGCCGGGCGCACCAGTGCGTACTCGACCAGCGCCTCGATCGCGATCCGCAGGCCCCGGACGGTGAGCACCAGCAGCCGCACCAGGGCGTGCGCCAGCAGCCCCGCGCCGGCGCCCAGCAGCCGGACCGCGGCGGCCAGCGCCCGGCCCAGCGGCAGCAGCAGGTAGCGGTACAGCGCCCGGGCCACCGCCGGCAGCGCCACCTCCAGCAGCAGCGTCAGGCCCCGGTTGACGCCGTCGACCAGCGCGACCAGCGCCCGGCCGAGCGGGACGATCAGGTAGCGGCTCAGCAGCTTCAGCGGCACCAGCGACCAGCGGCCCAGGTGGCGGCCCAGCGGGATCAGCAGCCGGCGCAGCAGGAAGGCCGCCGGAACCACCACCAGGACGCCCAGCAACAGGCCGACCAGCTCGCCCAGCCCGGTCGCACCGGCCTCGACGGCCGCCTTGAGCACCCGGCCGACGACCAGCAGCGCCCGCGCCAGCAACCTGAGCCCCGCCGCCAGCACCCGGCCCGCCGCCGCCAGCGCCCGGCCCACCACCCGGCCCACCGCCGCCAGCGCCCGGCCCAGTGGGGTGAGCAGGTGGCGGTACAGCAGCCCGCAGGGGCGCACCACCAGCACCCGCCAGAGCATCCCCGCGGCCCGCTCCAGCCACCGCGCGGCCACCGTGAGTACCCCCGCCAGCGCCCGCGCCGCGGCTCGCAGCAACTCCCAGCAGAACCCGAGCGGCATCACGACCAGCACCGCCACGACCCGCGCGGGCACCCGGACGGCGGCCACCAGACAGCCCTGCGGCTCGCGGTCGGCGGGCTCCGCTCCCGGCCCCTCGGCTCGGCTCATCCCACACTCCCCCACCGGCGCCGACGACCCGCCGCTCGAGCAGTCGTGCGAGTCGCGATCGTAGTGCAGCCCGCCCCGCCCGCCCGGTGCCCGTTGCGGCGAGTACGCCCGCGGCGAGGAGGCCCGCAAGAGGGGCTGTCTCCTCCTACCTGCGCGAGCTGGCCCCAGGCGGACGCCTCGCCAAGACCCGGTTCACCCGCGCGCAGGGACAGGAGACGCTGGACAAGCTGATCACCGACCTTGGGGCCATCGACCCCGAGACCACTCAGGACCGATGGAGAGCTGGGAGGCTGCTTCCATGGCGTCGGAATCGAAGCACATCAGTGAACGGATCAATCGAACCGCGACCGAGGTCTACGCCTACGCCTCGGACCCCACCAACCTGCCGCACTGGGCTTCCGGGCTGGGAAGCTCCGTCGAGCAGGTCGACGGGCGCTGGTTCGCGCAGAGCCCACTCGGCCGGGTCGGCATCGACTTCGCCCCCCACAACGACTACGGGGTCCTCGACCACGACGTCACGCTGCCCGGGGGCGCCGTGGTCCACAACCCGATGCGCGTCCTCGCAGACGGACCCGGCAGCGAGGTCGTGTTCACGCTGCGGAGGATGCCGGGAATGAGCGACGAGGACTACGCACGCGATGCCGCCACAGTCGCCGCAGACCTGGCTGCGCTGAAAGCCCTCCTCGAGGGGTGAGCCACAGAGCCGGGTTGTTGCTGAGCCCCCGCCCCAGGCCGCGCGGTGCCCGGGGGCGCGCGGGTCGTACGGCTCCTCGCTGCCCGCCTCTCGGCGCATCCGCCGGTGGCCCGCCTCTACTCCAACCACCTTTTCAGGTTGGCCAGTTCGCCGAGGCGGACCAGGTCGCGGTCAACCTCTGGCAGGGCCCGGAGCCGCGCCTCACGGTCGAGATGGGCGCGGCGTGCGGCCGGGTCGTGGTGCGGGTCGCCGGCACCGCCGGCCACGAACTCACCTGGCGCGACCACGTGAGCGCCCGCATCCCCACCCCCGACGAGCGCACCACCCTCCAACTCTCGGCAGCCGCCGCCCTCCAGGTCACCCATCGCGTCACCATCGACCACGCCCAGGGGCGCAATGGGTCAGTTTGCAACGAAAGTACAAAAAGCAGCGGGCAGGCTGAAAAGTTCACATGTAGCCGAATAAAGATTTTACACAGATCAACCCACTGCAACTCTGAGGAGTTCGCGGCCCATTGGCATTCCCGCAATGTTCTCATGCTTCGATCGCGCTGACCGGTACGGTATTTGCTTCACAGCAAATCGTAGTCCCGGCGGGTGACCGCACGCGGAGAGGCGAGAAGATCGATCTGGTCGAGCGGATCGCCGATGGTCGGTTCATCCCCGGTCGCATGCGCGGCCTGGCAGCACGGGAGTGGGAGGAATCGCCAGTCACGGCACCCAGAGCGCCGGCGGGTCACCAGCCCGGGGGCACCGAAGCGGAGTTCTTCGCCACGCACCTCCGAGCGCTCATGCCCAACCCCTACCGAACGGCGAACCCGCTCGGCGCGCACCAGGCGCCACCACCAGCATCCGAGCCCTGGCACTCCAGCAGGAGGCACAAGGCCACGCGCTCACGGGCAACGCCCGATTCGCGCTGACGAAGTTCAATGAGGCGCACGATCTCGCCTCCGGTGGGCCCGATACCGGGGCCGCCACCAAGGGCAAAGCCCTGCTGGACAGCCTCTCCGAGTCGGCGGCCGCACACGTGGCGCTGCTCGCCGAGGCATGACGAAGGTCGCCGTCTGGCTCAGGTCGACCGAACTGGCCTGACCCGCACCGTTGACTCGCCGTTTCCAGGCCTCAGAGTCATCCCGAGACCAGTGTGCGGGGCGTGTCCCTGCGCATCACTGAGCCACCGCGTCAGTTGGCGGTCCGCTGAGGATGGCAGCATCCAGGGTCTTCTGCTGATCAGGGCACAGGCCGACGTGCATGTCGCCCGCCGTCATGACGACCAGGGACCCCTCCTTCGACGTGTACTCACTACCCAGCTCCGACGACAGCAGATAGGGGTTGGTGCCCGCGCGCAGCGCCGCACATGCCTTCTGGCCGACCGCATTCAGGTCGGCGTCAGACTTGCCGGCCAGAGCGCTGGCAGTGCCGGTGGTCTCACTCAGGCTCCCGCCGAAAGCACGAAGTCTGGCCGAATACGAATCCCTGTAGCCACCGTCACTTGCTACGGAGCTCGGGGAAGCCTGCGACAGGGAATCCACCGAAGCCGATCGGGTCGGAGCGGCGACCGACGCAGTGGCCGGAGCAGCAGCCGACCCGGATAAGCCCTTCAGGCACCTGCCGAGCCATTTCGTGTAGAACCGCCCCCGACCTCACCGCCTCGCCGGCAACCATCGCTGCCACCAGCGCCGGTCACGGCCGGCGAGTCCAGTCCCCAACTCCGGGCGAAGCGCCGGCTCCACGTACAGGGGCGTGGCAACGATCAGGCGGTGCCCCCGGATGCCAGGGGCGAAGTTGCACAGCACCTGCGCATGACCGTGCAGGTAGGCCGGACCGTCCAGCCGATCGGTGAGCATCGAGTAACACGAGCGGGCCGAGAACTCCAGGTCCCCCTGACCGATGCCGAGCAGTTGCCCCGCAGACGGGCGCTCGTCGAGCGACTGCTCACTGTTCAGAGCCACTGCGAGGTCGTGAAGCCAGTCGGACCCCGACCCCATACGGGTGGGGCCGGCGTCGCGGTGCTCCCTCACGTGCTGGATCGAACCGCAGAGGATCAACTGAACGTAGGCGCAAGCCCCTTCGTCGTCCCGGCTACAAGGCTCCGTCTCGACCGACATGTACGTGTAGACGCCCTGATCGACCAGACCCAGGTCACGCAGCCGACGCCCGAAACGGAAGTGGCCCGCGAACTCCATCCAGTCGAGCCTCATCGCCGCCGCGCACGTTCCAGGCCGCAAGGCATGGGCTCGCGTCTGCGCGCTGACGTAGCGGACCACATCATCGAACCCAGGAGTGGCGGACTCGTCGGCTCGCGGCCGCTCGCCGAACGAAAGGCTCGCGGTGCCGCCGATGGGCAGCGACGCCTCCGCCTTCACTGCGCGATCAGTGGGTCTCCGCGACGACACCTCGTGAAAGCCCGCAAGCTTCGCGGTCGACCAGTACAGAAGCTCCCGCATCGTGACTCCAGACCCCGGCACGGGCATCAGCACCCCTGGGCGATCGACCTACCCAGGGCTCCGAGGTTAAGCGGGGCACCCCTGCACTCAGCCCGGCCCAACCTGCCCGGGCCCGGGTACGCAGGTGGCCTCTCCCTCGCACTGGAGGAAGAGGCCACCATGCACTGCCAGGCGCCGCCAGGGCTTCAGGCCCACTCGATCCGACTCGTCCCCCCAGGGGCCTGCCGCGCGCGGCAGAGGAGCACTCACGACCTCGCCGCCCGAACCGCCCGGACGGGTGGCCACCTCGAGCCCGAGCTCACCCAGAAGGGTGAGCCGCCCCCCCTAGGGCGTGTGAGATGCGTCACACGGCTCGCCCGTCGCGTGGGTCACACACCGGCGCCCTTCGGCTGGTCGGCCCCCTGGTTGACCACCGTGAGCGGCAGCAGCTTCTTGCCGGTCGGGCCGATCTGGATGGTCGTGTCCATCTGCGGGCAGACGCCGCAGTCGAAGCACGGGGTCCAGCGGCAGTCGTCGACCTCGACCTCCTCCAGCGCGTCCTGCCAGTCCTCCCAGAGCCAGTCCTTGTCGAGGCCGCTGTCCAGGTGGTCCCAGGGCAGCACCTCCTCGTAGCCGCGCTCGCGGGTGGTGTACCAGGCGACGTCGACGCCGGTGCCGGCCAGGCCCTTCTCGGCGCCGGCCATCCAGCGGTCGTAGGAGAAGTACTCGCGCCAGCCGTCGAAGCGGCCGCCGTCCTCGTAGACCGCGCGGATCACGGCGCCGATCCGCCGGTCGCCGCGCGACAGCAGGCCCTCGACGATGCCGGGCTTGCCGTCGTGGTAGCGGAAACCGATGTTCTTCCCGTACTTGCGGTCGCCGCGGATCGAGTCGCGCAGCTTGGCCAGGCGGGCGTCGGTGTCCTCGGCGCTCAGCTGCGGTGCCCACTGGAAGGGGGTGTGCGGCTTGGGGACGAAGCCTCCGATGGAGACGGTGCAGCGGATGTCGTTCTGCCCGGTGACCTCGCGACCCTTCTGGATCACGTTCTTGGCCATCGTGCCGATCTGCAGCACGTCGTCGTCGGTCTCGGTGGGCAGGCCGCACATGAAGTACAGCTTCACCTGGCGCCAGCCGTTGCCGTAGGCGGTGGCGACGGTGTTGATGAGGTCCTCCTCGGACACCATCTTGTTGATCACCTTGCGGATGCGCTCCGAGCCGCCCTCGGGGGCGAAGGTCAGCCCCGAGCGGCGGCCGTTGCGGCTCAGCTCGTTGGCCAGGTCGATGTTGAAGGCGTCGACCCGGGTGGAGGGCAGCGACAGGCCGATCTTGTCCTCGGTGTAGCGGTCCGCCAGCCCCTTGGCGATGTCACCGATCTCGGTGTGGTCGGCGCTGGAGAGCGAGAGCAGGCCGACCTCCTCGAAGCCGGTGGCCTTCAGCCCGCGCTCCACCATCTCGCCGATGCCGGTGATGCTTCGCTCCCGCACGGGGCGCGTGATCATGCCGGCCTGGCAGAAACGGCAGCCGCGGGTGCAGCCGCGGAAGATCTCCACGGACATCCGCTCGTGCACGGTCTCGGCGAGCGGGACCAGCGGCTGCTTGGGGTAGGGCCACTCGTCCAGGTCCATCACGGTGTGCTTGGAGACCCGCCACGGCACGCCGGGGGCGTTGGGCACCACGCGCGCGATCCGGCCGTCCGGCAGGTACTCCACGTCGTAGAAGCGCGGGACGTAGACGCCGCCGGTCTTCGCCAGGCGCAGCAGCAGCTCCTCGCGCCCGCCCGGGCGGCCCTCGGCCTTCCAGGCGCGGACGATGGCGGTGATGTCCAGCACGGCCTGCTCGCCGTCGCCCACCACCGCGCAGTCGATGAACTCCGCGACCGGCTCGGGGTTGAACGCGGCGTGGCCGCCGGCCAGCACGATCGGGTCCTCGTCGGTGCGGTCGGCCGCGGCCAGCGGGATGCCGGCCAGGTCGAGGGCGGTGAGCATGTTGGTGTAGCCGAGCTCGGTGGAGAAGCTCAGCCCGAAGACGTCGAAGGCCTTGACCGGGCGGTGCGCGTCCACCGTGAACTGCGGCACGCCCTGCTCGCGCATCAGCGCCTCGAGGTCCGGCCAGACGCTGTAGGTCCGCTCCGCCAGCACGCCCTCGCGCTCGTTCAGCACCTCGTAGAGGATCATGACGCCCTGGTTGGGCAGGCCGACCTCGTAGGCGTCGGGGTACATGAGCGCCCAGCGCACGTCACAGGCGTCCCAGTCCTTGACGGTCGAGTTCAACTCGCCGCCCACGTACTGGATCGGCTTCTGGACGTGCGGGAGGAGGGCCTCCAGGCGTGGGAAGACCGATTCGACTGGCATGCGGCGAAACCCTTTGTTCTGTCGAGCGGAGGGGGTGACCCTCAAGGGTAGCGCGACGCGTGGGGCTTCCCGGCACGTCGAGAGCGGGCCCGGGCGGTGTGCTCACCGCCCGGGCCCGCTCAGGACCTGCTCTCCCGCTCAGCCCGCTATCGGTCGCTGGGTGCGCACGGCCTGCAACAGGCCGATCGCGATCCAGCCGGCGAACATCGAGGACCCGCCGTAACTCACGAACGGCAGCGGGATCCCCGCCACCGGCATGATGCCCAGCGTCATGCCGATGTTCTCGAAGGACTGGAAGGCGAACCAGGCGATCACCCCGCCCGCCACCACCGTGCCGAAGAGGTCGGTGGCCTGACGGGCGATCCGGCAGGCCCGCCAGAGCACCACGCCGACCAGCGCGATGATCGCCAGGCCGCCCACGAAGCCGAGTTCCTCGCCGGCCACCGTGAAGACGAAGTCGGTCTGCTGCTCGGGGACGAACTGCCCTATGGTCTGGGTGCCGTGGAAGAGGCCCTTGCCGGTCAGCCCGCCGGAGCCGATCGCGATCCGGGCCTGGGCGGTGTTGTAGCCCACTCCGGCCGGGTCCAGCGCCGGGTTGGCGAAGGCGGCGAAGCGGTCGATCTGGTACTTGCTCAGCACGCCGAGCTTCCAGACGGCGGTGGCGCCCAGCGCACCGGTGACCAGCAGCCCGAAGAGCCAGCGGTTGGGCGCCCCGGCGGCCAGCAGGATGCCCAGGATGGTCACCGCCATCACCATGACCGAGCCCAGGTCGGGCATCAGCATCACGATGCAGATCGGGATCCCGGCCAGCAGCAGGGCCTGGAAGACGCTGCGGTTGCTCGGCATGGTCCGCTCGCCCGAGTCGACCCGCGAGGAGAGCACCATGGCCATCCCCAGCACGATCGCCAGCTTGGCGAACTCGGCGGGCTGGATCGAGAAGCCGCCGCCGAACTGGATCCAGGAGTGCGCGCCGTTGATGGTCGAGCCGAGCGGGCTGAGCACCGCGAAGAGCATCAGGATGGCCATCGCGTACAGCACCGGCACCGCGGCGCGGATCCGGTGGTGCCCTATCGCGACCGCCGCCCCGCAGAGCACCAGGCCGATCAGCAGGTTGGTCAGGTGGCGGTAGAGGAAGTACTGCGGGTCGCCGTGGGTCAGCGAGTCGCGCCCGCGGGTGGCCGACCAGACCAGCAGCGAGCTGCCCAGCGACAGGGCCAGCGCGGCCAGCATGATCACCCAGTCCAGCCGCCGCAGCGGCGCGTTCTTGGCGAGCACCCGGGCCACCGGGCCGCGCTGCGGGGACAGCCGCAGCGGGCGGTACGAGCCGTACGAGGAGGTCATGCCCGGCTCCTTGCGTGGGCGCGCCGGTCGTCCCGGGCGGGTTCGACGGCGAGCAGGTCGGCGTAGAGCGCGGTGGAGGCCGGTGCCGGCGCCGGGGCGGCGTCGACGGTGTAGGCGACCGGCTTGATGATCGCGGTGCCGTCCGGGTTGAACTTCGGCAGGTCGCTCTGCGGGCTGGGCAGCAGCGCCTTGCCGTTGTCGATGTTCCCCTTGTCGTCCACGCCGTACAGCGCCTGGTAGATCCGCCGGACCGCGTCGCCGGAACCTCCGGAGCCGGTGCCGCCCTGGCTGATCGTCATGACCACCGCGTAGTCCTTGCTGTAGGTGGTCAGCCAGGAGGTGGTCTGCTTGCCGTAGACCTCGGCGGTGCCGGTCTTGGCGTGCAGCTGGATCTTGTCCTGCGGCCAGCCGGCGCCGGTGAACTTCCAGGCGGCGGTGCCCTCGGTGATGACGCCGGCGGTGGCCTGGTCGATGTACTGCAGGGTCTTCTGGTCGTCGGGCAGCTTGCCGTCCACGTGCGGGGCGATGTCGCGCACCAGCTGGCCGCTGGGGGTGACCACGGCCTTGGCGACGGTGGGCCGGTAGAGCGTGCCGCCGTTGGCCAGCGCCGCGTAGATGCGGGCCATCTGGATCGGGGTCACCAGGGTGTCGCCCTGGCCGATCGCGTAGTTGACCGAGTCACCGGCGCGCATCACGTTGCCGTCCACGCAGTTCTCGCGGGCGATCTGGCTGGCGAAGTCGGTGGCGCCGGTGTCGGCCTGCTTGCACCAGGCGTCCTTGTTGGCGTTGTAGAAGTCCTGCTTCCACTGCCGGTCCGGGACCCGGCCGGTGACCTCGGAGGGCAGGTCGATGCCGGTCTTGGCGCCGAGGCCGAACTGGTGGGCGGTCTTGTAGAACCAGTCGGCCGGGTTCTTGGGCTTGATCCCGCCGTCCTTCATCCACTGGTCGTAGGCCAGCCCGTAGAAGACGGTGTCGCAGGAGATCTCCAGCGCCTTCTCCAGGGAGATGTCGCCGAACTGCTCGCCCTCGAAGTTCTTGAACTCGCGGCCGCCGATGGTCATGCTCTGCGGGCACGGGTAGTGGCCGTCCAGCGAGTAGCCGGCCGCCACGGCCGCCGAGGTGGAGACCACCTTGAAGGTGGAGCCGGGAGCGGACTGACCCTGTATGGCCCGGTTCAGCAGCGGGTAGTTGGTGTCCTGGCTGGTCAGGCTCGCGTAGTCCTTGGCGGAGATGCCGCCGACCCAGAGGTTGGGGTCGTAGGTCGGCGCGCTGGCCATGGCCACGATCCGGCCGGTGTGCACGTCCAGCACCACCGCGGCCCCGGAGTCCGCGACGTAGTTCTTGTTGCTCTCCTTGTCGAACTGCGTGCGCGCGTCCGCCATCGCCTGCAGCAGGTTGTCCTCGACCACCTTCTGCACCCGCGAGTCGATGCTGGTCACCACGTTGTTGCCGGGCGCGGCCGGGGTGTTGCCGGCGTCGCCGATCACCCGGCCGAGGTTGTCCACCTCCAGGCGGTCCACCCCGGTGGTGCCGCGCAGGTCGTCGTCGTAGACCGACTCCAGCCCGGCCCGGCCGATCTGGTCGGAGGGCAGGTACTTCTCGCGGCCGGTCAGGTCGGCGGTCTTGCTGACCTCGTCGTCGGTGACCGGGGAGAGGTAGCCGAGCACCTGGGCCGCGTTCGCGCCGCTGGGCGCCGGGTACTGACGCACCGCGGTGGGCTGGGCGGTGATGCCGGGGAAGTCCTCGCGGCGTTCCATTATCTGCATCGCCTGCTGGGTGGTGGCCTGGTCGGTCACCGGGATCGGCTGGTAGGGCGAGCCGTTCCAGCAGGGCTGCGGGGTCTTGGCGTCGCAGAGCCGGACCTTGTCCTGGACGTCCTTGGCGCTCATCCCGAGCACCTCGGCGAGCCGGCCGAGCGCCGCCTTGCCGTGGTCCTTCTGCTGCAGCAGCGAGGTGCGGCTGACCGAGACCACCAGCTTGGTCTGGTTGCCCGCCAGCACCCGGCCCGCGGCGTCCAGGATCTCGCCGCGGATCGCCGGCTCCACCACCTCGCGGATGTGGTTGCTGGACGCCTTGGCGGTGTACTCGCTGCCGTTGCGGATCTGCAGGTACCACAGGCGTCCGCCGAGGGTGGCGAGCAGCGAGAGCACCAGGACCTGCAGCACCACCAGACGGATCGTCACCCGGCGGGTGCGGCCGGTCTCCGGGATGTTGGTCACGGCTGGGACTCCCCGATACAGAAGATGCGAACGGCTGTCAGGACTTGAGGCCGCGGGCCTTGCGGCCCGAAGGGGCGCTCGCCGAGGCCTCGCGGGTGGTGCGGTAGCGGGCGATGGTGCCCAGGCCCGGGCCGGTCACCTCGGCGCCGCGGGTGGCCGAGTCGACCCGGCGGGCCAGCAGCATCACCGCCGGCACCACGAAGGGCGCCAGCAGCAGGTCGTAGAGCAGCGCGCTGACCACCAGGCCGGGCAGGCCCACGTGCCGGGCGGCGGTGTCGCCGACCAGCGCGCCGACCGCCGCGTAGAGCACGGTGGAGACGATCGCGGCGCCGGCCACCACCACCAGCGGGACCAGCACCGAGCGCTGCCGGCCGGGCTCGGCGCGGGCCATGCCGGCCACGTAGCCCATCACGCACAGCACCAGCGCGTAGCGGCCGATCGCGTGGTCGGAGGGCGGCGCGAGGTCGGCCAGCAGCCCGGCGGCGAAGCCGGTCAGGCAGCCGCCGGTCGGGCCGAACACCAGGCCCAGCCCGACCACCACCAGCAGCAGCAGGTCCGGCGTGGCTCCCGGCAGCTGGAGCCGGCCCAGCACGCTCACCTGGACGACCAGGGCGAGCAGCACCAGCACGGCGCAGAGCAGGACACGCTTGATGACCACGGGTCAGTTCCCTCCGGACGGCGAGGCGGCGGCCTGCTGCGGGACCCCCGACGGCACCGGCGCGGCCGGGGCCGCGGCCTGGGCGGCCGGCGAGGCGGGTGCGCTGGGCACCGGCGGCAGCACGGAGTCGCGCGGATCGGTGCGCGGCGGCACCACGACCACCCCGACCAGGTCGAGGCGGGTGAACGAGACGAACGGCTGCACCAGCACGGTCTTGGTCAGCTCGCCCGGGGTGGCCTGCACCTGGAGCACCTTGCCCACCGGCACCCCCGGCACGAACGGCCGCCCGCTCTGCGAGCCGAAGGTCACCAGCCGGTCGCCGGCCTTCACCTCGGCCTTGCCGTTGAGCAGCTCGACCTTCATCGGGCCGGCGCCCTCACCGGCCGCGAAGCCGATCTCGCCGCTGCCCTCCATCCGGGTCCCGGCGGTGAAGCCGGGGTCGGTGGCGAGCAGGACGGTGGAGGTGGTGGGGGCCACCGTGGTGACCCGGCCGACCAGTCCCTGACCGTTGATCACCGTCATGTCGCGCTGCAGGCCGTCGTCGCTGCCGGCGTCGATGGTGATGGTCCAGGAGAAGCCCTGGGCCGCGCCGATGGCGATCACCTGCGCGGCCTTGATGGTGTACCCGCCGGTGCCGGCGGTCCGCAGCAGGTCGTCGAGCTGCTTGGTGCGGCCGGTGGCGGTGTCGGAGGAGGCGAGCTTCTGGCGCAGCTCGTTGTTCTCCGCGCCGATCTGGTCCAGCCGCTGCTGCTCGGTGCCGGAGTCGCGGATCGCCCGGATCGTGCGCGCTATCGGGTCGACGGCCCCCGCGGCGCTGCGCTCGACCGGGCCGAGCACCTGGGCGGCGCTCTTGCGGGCGCCGTTGAGCGGGGAGCTCTCGCCGCCCTTGATGTCCACGGTGATCAGGGCGAAGGCGACCGCCACCAACAGGATCAGCAGCAGTCGACTCTCTCGGGTGTCCCTCACGGCGCTGGGGCTGCCCCTTCTGAAATCGCGGTCTCGACGGGTGGTCTAACGACGCGGCTGCGCGTCCAGTACCTGCTGCAGGGCTTCGAACTCGTCGACGCAGCGCCCGGATCCCAGCGCCACCGAGTCGAGCGGGTTCTCCGCGATGTGGATCGGCATGCCGGTCTCGCGGCGCAGCCGCTCGTCCAGCCCGCGCAGCAGCGCGCCACCGCCGGTGAGCACCACCCCACGGTCCATCACATCGCCCGCCAGCTCCGGCGGGCACTGGTCCAGGGTGGTCTTGACGGCGTCGATGATCGAGTTGACCGGCTCGTCGATGGCCTCGCGGACCTCGGCGGCGGAGATCACCACGGTCTTCGGCAGGCCGCTGACCAGGTCGCGGCCGCGGATCTCGGCGTGCTCGTCCTTCTCGTTCTCCGAGCCGTACGCGGAGCCGATGCTCATCTTGATCTGCTCGGCACTGCGCTCGCCGAGCAGCAGCGAGTACTCCTTCTTGATGTGCTGGACGATCGCGTTGTCCAGCTCGTCGCCCGCCACCCGGATGGACTGCGCGGTGACGATGCCGCCCAGCGAGATCACCGCGACCTCGGTGGTGCCGCCGCCGATGTCCACCACCATGTTGCCGGTGGGCTCGTGGACGGGCAGCCCGGCGCCGATCGCGGCCGCCATCGGCTCCTCGATGATGTGCACCTGGCGGGCGCCGGCCAGGTGGCTGGCCTCCACCACCGCGCGCCGCTCCACCCCGGTGATCCCGCTCGGCACGCAGACCACGACCCGCGGGCGGGCCAGGTAGCGGCGGCGGTGGATCTTCTCGATGAAGTAGCGCAGCATCCGCTGGGTGATCTCGAAGTCGGCGATCACGCCGTCCTTGAGCGGCCGGATGGCGATGATGTTGCCGGGCGTGCGCCCGATCATCTTCTTGGCCTCGGAGCCGACCGCCAGGATGCTGCCGGTGTTGGTGTTGACCGCCACGACTGACGGTTCGTTCAGGACGATTCCCTTGCCCCTGACGTACACCAGCGTGTTGGCAGTGCCGAGGTCGATCGCCAGGTCACGGCCCATGAACGACAGATTGTTGGCCATGGAGTGTGGAACGCCTTCCCGAACTGGGTGTCATGGGCGGGGAGTCGGGCTCGCGGAGCAGCCCGGACGGTGGCATGGGAACTGCTCGGCGGGCCTGTCGGCCCCACCGGCCGCCACCATCGTAGCCAGGCCCGGCGAGCAGGTCGGCGGGGCGGGCATGGCGTCCATTCTCCGGGGCGGGATCACTTCTCCCGGCATTGGGACGCCGTGTCGGAGGACCCAGTTCCATATTTGAGGATGATTCCCACGGTTGGCCCCGCCGCTGCGGCCCGGGCCCCGTGCCGGGCGGGCCGCAGCGGGTGCGGTGTCAGGCGTGCGCGGGGAAGAAGATCTTGATCTCGCGCTCGGCCGAGGCCTCGGAGTCCGAGGCGTGGATCAGGTTCTCGCGGGTGATCGTGGCGTAGTCGCCGCGGATCGTACCGGCACCCGCGGCCAGCGGGTCGGTGGCGCCGGCCAGCGCGCGGATGCCCGGGACCACGTTCTCGCCCTCGACGATCAGCGCGATCGAGGGGCCGGAGGTCATGAAGTCCAGCAGCGGCTCGTAGAACGGGCGGTCGACGTGCTCCGCGTAGTGCTGCTCCAGCGTCGCCCGGTCGAAGGTCCGCAGCTCGACGGCGGCCAGCTGCCAGCCCGCCTTGCGCTCGATCCGGCTGATGATCTCGCCGGCCAGGCCACGGCGGACGGCGTCGGGCTTGAGCAGGACGAGAGTGCGCTGCGACACGGTGCGGCTCCAGTGGTATCGGGACGGAATGGTGTATGCCACTGCCCCAGAGGTTACCTTGCGTGAGCGGATGGTCGAGCCGCAGGTCACAGCGCGGCCGCGGCCGCCTCGCGCTCGGCCTTCAGCACGTCGATCTTGCGCCCGTAGTGCACGGAGCACCACCACAGACCGGCGAAGATGACGCCCAGTGCGTACATGGTCGGCAGCAGCAGGCCGGCCGCGACCAGACCCAGCTGCAGGGCCCAGCCGACCGCCACCGCGCCCGGTCGGGTGATCACACCGCAGAGCAGCACGCAGAGCAGCATCACGACGCCGCTCACCGCCCAGATGGTGGCGCTGGAGACGTCGGTCATCCGCATCGCGACGCAGGCCGCGAAGAGGACGACGAAGACCTCGCCGATCAGCGTGGAGGAGCACAGCACGCGCATGGTCACTTCCTCCCGAGCAGCAGGCGGGCCTCGCCGACGGTGATGACCGAGCCGGTGATCAGCACGCCGGCGCCGCCGAGGTCCTCGCCGTCCTCGGCCAGCGTGACGGCCGCCTCGATGGCGTCGTCCAGCCGGGGCTCGACCGTCACCCGTTCCTCGCCGAAGACCTCCACCGCCTGGCGGGCCAGCAGGTCCACCGACATCGCCCGGTGGGTGGAGTTCTCGGTGACGACCACCTCGGCCAGCACCGGCTCGAAGGCCTCCAGCAGGCCGGTGACGTCCTTGTCGCCACTGGCCGCGATCACGCCGATCAGCCGGCTGAAGCCGAACGACTCGCTGATCGCGGACGCCGTGACCTGGGCGCCGGCCGGGTTGTGGGCGGCGTCCAGCACGATGGTGGGGCTGCGCCGGACCACCTCCAGGCGGCCCGGGGAGCTGACGCCGGCGAAGGCCTGGCGCACCTTGTCGGCGTCCAGCGGCTCCTCGCGGGCCGCGCCCACGCCGAAGAAGGCCTCCACCGCGGCCAGCGCCACCGAGGCGTTGTGCGCCTGGTGCTCGCCGTGCAGCGGGATGAAGATGTCGGAGTACTCCGCGCCGCCGAGCCCGCGCAGCGTCAGCAGCTGGCCGCCGACCGCGATCTCCCGGCTCAGGACGCCGAACTCCAGTCCCTCGCGGGCCACGGTGGCGCCCACCTTGACCGAGTGCTCCAGGATCGCCTGGGCGGCGTCCAGCGGCTGCTGGGAGATCACCGCGAGCGCCCCCGGCTTGATCACCCCGGCCTTCTCGACGGCGATCGCCCCGGTGGTGTTGCCGAGCCGGTCGGTGTGGTCCAGCGAGATCGGGGTGACCACCGCCACCGCGCCGTCGATCACGTTGGTGGCGTCCCAGCTGCCGCCCATGCCGACCTCGACCACCGCGACGTCCACCGGCGCGTCGGCGAAGGCCGCGTACGCCATGCCGGTGAGCACCTCGAAGAAGGAGAGCGCCACGGGCTGCGCGGCGTCGACCATCCGGACGTAGGGCTCGATGTCCTGGTAGGTCTCGACGAACTTCTCGACGCTGATCGGCTGGCCGTCCAGGCTGATCCGCTCGGTCACCGACTCCACGTGCGGGCTGGTGTAGCGGCCGGTGCGCAGCTCGAAGGCGCTGAGCAGCTGCTCGACCATCCGGGCCGTGGAGGTCTTGCCGTTGGTCCCGGTGATGTGGATCGCCGGATAGACGCGCTGGGGCTGGCCCAGGATGTCCATCAGGGCGTTGATCCGGTCCAGCGAGGGTTCCAGCTTGTTCTCGGGCCAGCGCTTGGCCAGCTCGGCCTCGATCTCGCGAAGGCCGGCGGGCTGCTCGGCGGAGTCCGCACTGGGGCGGATGGTGTACGGGTTCTGCCCGGCGCTGCTGCTCACACGCCCCAGTCTACGGAGTGCCGCAGGCCCCTTCGGCACCGCTCCCACCGCGGTGCGCGCGGCCCGCGCGCACCGCCCGGCCACCGCCGGCAGCCGCTCAGCAGCCCACCGGTACGGCCGCCTGGCGCAGCCGCAGCTCGTCGATCACGTGCTCGACCTCCTCCTCCGCGACCAGCGGCAGCAGCATCGCCACCCCCTGCAGCAGGCCGCCGAGCAGGAAGGTGGTGTCGGGGGTGGCCGCGACCAGCTCGCGCACGGTCTGCACCGCGCCGCGGCGCACCGCCTCGACCAGCCGGGCCGCGTCCGCCGACTCCTCGTCGACCGCCACCCCGATCTCGCCGCCCGGGGCCCGGCGGGCCAGCGCCCGCAGCACCCGGTCGCCGACCTCGGGGGCGTAGGCCTTGCGGACCGCCTCGGCCGCGATCCAGGCCAGCAGGGTCAGCACCGCCCGTTCGTCCTGCTCCTCCAGGATCCGGTCCAGCGATTCGTCGAAGGCGAGTTGATTGCCGTGCCGGAACGCGAGCAAGAGATTCGCGGCCCGGCCCTTGGCCTCCTCGACCCGCTGCGCGGGAAGTTCGCCGGCCCATGTCTGCACACCTGTCATGCCATGCCCTCCGCTCGCCGCCCCAAGCACCGGAACTGCAGAACACCGTATACGGCGCACCATCTCCGGTCGTCGGACCTGGCCGAAGTGCGTACCGAAAGAATGCGGAACCTGATCGGATTTGGCTGTCCCCGCAATTCGCCGGTTAATCCGCCTGGACCGCCTCCCGGACGCCCGGGACCCGGCCGCGGGCGGGCGGCCCCGGCGGGCGGCCCCGGCGGGAGGCCGGCGCGCCCCTCCCCCGGGGCCGGCGCGGAATATGGGGGCCGCCCCCCATGTCCCGCGCGGCCCGCGGTGGCATCCTCGCGGCATGACCGATATGGGGCCGAGCCAGGACGCAGCACTCTGGTGGACGCGGGGCGTCAACCGGGCCGAACGACTGACCTGCCCGCCGCAGCAGCCGCAGACCGGCGGGCGGGGCACCGCGGGCGACCAGGACCTGGTCGGGCCGTGGCGCGGCGACTACCCCTCGGCGGAGCAGTTCGAGGCCCGGCTGGCCGACCTCGGGCTCACCGCGCAGGGGCTGCACGCGCTGCTGGCCGAGTCGCCCGACGCGCTGGCCGGGCGGATCGGCGAGCCGTCCTGGGTCGCGGTGGTCGACCGGGCCCTGGCCGCCGCCCCCGAGACCGCGCCCCGCCCGGCCGACGGGATCTCCTGGACCGAGGGCTTCGCCACCGTGCTCGCCCCCTTCACCGAGACCGCCGCCGACCGGCTGCTGGAGGCCGCCGAGAGCACCGGCGCCGCGGCGGTGGCCGACCTCAAGGCGCTGCGCCGGTGCTTCACCGAGCAGCTCGGCCCGGCCCTGGTCGCCGTCGCCCGGCGCACCCTGGTGCTGGAGCTGCACGTGCTGCGGGTGACCGGGCGCCTGACCGGCGCCACCCCGCAGCAGCGGTTCGCCGACTTCGTGCGGCACTGCGCCGGGCGGGCCGCGCTGGAAGCGCTGCTGCACGAGTACGCGGTGCTGGCCCGGCTGCTGGCGCAGACCTGCGAGCAGACCGTGGCGGCCTGGCTGGAGCTGCTGGACCGGCTCGCCGCGGACCGCGAACTGCTGCGTCCCGCGCTGCTGGAGGGCGCCGACCCGGGCCTGTTGGTGGACGTGCGCACCGGCGCGGGCGACCGGCACCGGCAGGGGCGGGCGGTGGCGGTGCTGACGTTCGAGCACGGCGCGCGGGTGGTCCACAAGCCGCGCCCGCTGGGCGTGCACACCCACTTCAACCAGGCCGTCGACTGGCTGGGCGAGCGGCTGCCGGGCCTGGGCCTGCGGACGCTGGCGGTGCTGACCCGCCCGGGCCACGGCTGGGTGGAGCACGCGGCCGCCGAGCCCTGTCGCGACCCGGCGCAGGTGCGCCGCTTCTACCACCGCCTCGGCGCGCTGCTGGCCCTGGTGCACGCGCTGGGCTGCACCGACCTGCACTACGAGAACCTGATCGCCTGCGCCGACCAGCCGGTGCTGGTCGACCTGGAGACGCTCTTCCACCCGGCGCTGGCCCGACCGCCGGCCGTCGCCGAGGACCCGGCGCTGCAGGCGCTGGACGACTCGGTGTTGCGCACCGCGCTGCTGCCGCTGCTGCTGGTCGGCGAGCACGGCGCCTTCGACCTCTCCGCGCTGGGCGGCGAGAAGGGCGTCCCGCTGCCCGAGGAGGTCGCCGACTGGGCGGAGGCGGCCACCGACCAGATGCGGCTGGTGCGCAGCAGCGCGCTCTCCCGCGGGGCGGCCAACCGGCCCCGGCTGGCGGACGCCGAGGCGGACCCGGGGGCGCACGCCGAGTCGCTGCTGGCCGGGTTCCGGGCCGGCTACGACGTCATCGCCGCGCACCGCGACGAACTGGTCGACCCGGTCGGGCCGCTGGCCCGCTTCGCGGCCGACGAGACCCGGGTGGTGGCCCGCGACACCAGCCACTACCTGACCCTGCTGGACGAGTCGACCCACCCCGACGTGCTGCGCCGGGCGCTGGACCGCGACCGGCTGCTGGACATCCTGTGGCGCGAGTCGGTCGGCGACCCGGCCCGTCGCCCGCTGGTCGCCGCCGAGCTGGCCGAACTCTGGGCGGGCGACGTGCCGCTGGTCACCGGCCGGCCCGCCCGGCGCGGCCTGACGATCGGCCAGCTGACCGCGACCGGGCCGGTCGCCGAGCCCGGCCTGCGCTGGGTGACCCGTCGGCTGGCCACCATGAGCCACACCGACCGCTACGACCAGGAGTGGCTGATCCGCGCCGCGCTGGCCACCCGGGCCACCGAGGCCGGCCGCCGGCTCACCGCCGCGCCGACCGGTCCGGGACCGGCCACCGTGCCGGACCCCGAGCGGCTGCTGGCCGCCGCCTGCGCGATCGCCGACCAGATCCTGGCCGGCGCGCACACCAACGGCCACCGGGTGAACTGGCTGGGGCTCGAGCCGCTGGGCGAGCGGCACTGGGCGGTCCTTCCGCAGGGCGCCGGCCTGCCGCACGGGTACTGCGGCACCGCGCTCTTCCTGGCCCAACTCGCCTCCCTCACCGGCCTGGAGCGCTACGCCACGGTGGCCCGCCGGGCGGTGCGGCCGGTGCCGGAGCTACTGGCCGCGCTCGCCGCGCACCCGCAGCGGCTGCCGGAGATCGGCGGCGGCTTCTCGGGCCTGGGCGGAATCGCCTACACGCTCAGCCAGTTGGCGACCCTGCTGGACGACCGGGAGATCGCCGGCTGGGTCGGCCGGGCGGTCGAGCTCACCCAGGTCGCCCCCGCCGGCAGCCAGGACCCGGGGGTGCTGGACGGCGACGCCGGCTGCCTGGCGGCGATGCTCGCGGTGCACCAGGCCGGCGGCCCCGAGCAGGCGTACGCGACGGCCCTGGAGTGCGCCCGCCGGCTCGCCCTGCGGCCCACCACCGACCTGCCGGCCGGCGGCTTCACCAGCGGTGCGGCCGGCATCGGTTGGGCCCTGCTGCGGTTCGCCGAGGCCGGCGACGGCGAGCCGTTCGCCCGCGCCGGGCTGGCCGCACTGCGCCGCTCCACTGGCCAACTCCCGCGCGGTGAAGGGTCATCGACCCCCAGCGACGGCTGGTACAGTCCGCTGACCGGGACCGCGCTGGCGATCGCCGACAGCCCGGCGGCAGCCGCCGATCCGGCTCTCGCGGCCTTGCTGACCCGGGAGTTGGCGGCTGTGGCCAACCGCGCCGAGCCGGCCGACCACAGCCTCGGGTACGGTGAGGCCGGCATCCTGGAGCTGCTGCTCGCCGTCGATCCCGGCCACCACCGCGCCCCCGGCGCGGCCTCGGCCAGGGCCGGTGCCCTGCTGGCCTCGCTGGACCGGTTCGGCCCGCGTTGCGGGACCCCGGACGCGGTCCCCAGTCCGGGCCTGCTCACCGGCCTGGCCGGTATCGGGCACGGCCTGCTGCGGCTAGGATTCCGTGCCCGGATTCCGTCGGTCCTGCTCCTGCGGGCGCCGACCGCGCAGACCACACGGCAGAAGCTGCCGTCCCTGACAGGAGGACTCGCATGAGCGACGAAGCACTGGTGCGCAGCTGGAAGGACCCGCAGAACCGCGACGGCGCCTGCGCCTTCCACCCGGCTGGCGAGATCCGGCTGGGCACCGGCAGCGCGGTCGGGCGCCGGGCCCGGCTGCTCTCCGGGCTGGTGGGGCAGGGCGGTTACGAAGGGGACCTGGGCATGTCGGTGAGCATGATGACCGGCACCAGCGTCTCCAGCCCCGCCTGAGCCGCCCCTGACGTGCACTCGGAGCGTCACCGGTGCAGGCACCATGGCGGACCACCGGATCCGGCGGTAGCCTCCGGCCATGCTCATCACATCGCCGGTGGTCGTCGGACGCAGCGATGAGCTCGCCGTTCTGGAGGGCGGCCTCGCGGCGGCCCGCCGGGGCGAGGGCCAGGCGGTCTTCCTGATCGGCGAGGCCGGCATCGGCAAGTCACGGCTGGCCTCCGAAGGTGCCTTCCGGGCCTTCGCGGCCGGCATGGCGGTCCTGCGCGGGCGGGCCAGCGCCACCGGTGCCACCATGCCGTTCCGACCGATCGCCGAGGCGCTGCTCTCGCTGCTGCGCAGCGCCGGGCCGCCCCAGGACGCCGAGCTCGTGCCCTACCGTTCCGCCCTGGCCTCCCTGTTGCCGGAGTGGCGCGGTGCCGAGGCGACGGCCGGACCGGCCTCGCTGATCGAGACCGCCGAGGCCGTGCTGCGGCTGCTGATCGCGGTGGGCCGGGACCGGACGCTGCATCAGGAGCCCGGCTGCCTGCTGGTGGTGGAGGACCTGCACGACGCCGACGCCGAGACGCTGGCCGTGATCGAGTACCTCTGCGACAACATCCGCGGCCTGCCGGTCTTCCTGCTGGCCACGCTGCGCCCGCAGGCCGGGCCGGCCGAGCAGCTGGTGCGGGCCGCCGGGCGGCGCCGCTCGGCGGCACTGGCCGAGCTGGGACCGCTGGACGCGGACCAGGTGCGGGCGATGGCCGAGTCCGCGCTCGCGGCGGGCGCGGGCCAACTGCCCGCCGCGGTCACCGAACGGCTGGTGCGCGACGCCGAGGGCAACCCGTTCGTGGTCGAGGAACTGCTCAGCGGGATGATCTCCGCCGACGTGCTGCACCACGGCGCGGACGGCTGGCAGGTCTGCGGCGACCTGGGCATCGACGTGCCGCGCACGGTGGTGCACAGCGTCGTGCAGCGCGCCGCCCGGCTCAGCCCGGCCGGCCGCGACCTGCTGGACACCGCCGCGGTGCTCGGGCGGCGCTTCGCCCTGCCGGTGCTCAAGCTGGTCACCGGGCTGGACGACCGCGGTCTGCTGGTCCACCTGCGAGCCGGCATCGACGCCCAACTCATCTCCCCCAGCGGCCCGGTGGCCGACTGGTACGAGTTCCGGCACGCGCTGACCGCCGAGGCGCTGCTGGCCGAGCTGCTGCCGGCCGAGCGCGCCGCCATCGCGGCCCGGGCGGCCGACGCGATCGAGGCCGGCTACCCCGGGCTGCCCGGCGAGTGGTGCCGGCGGGTGGCGGCGCTGCGGTTGACCGCCGGCCAGCCGCAGGCCGCCGCGCTGCGCTTCGCCGAGGCCGGCCGCGCGGCGCTGGACGGCGGCGCGGTCAACTCCGCGGTCGCGCTGCTGGGGCGCGCGCACGGGCTGCTGGGCCCCGCCGGGACACC
>NZ_BAAALF010000135.1:0-23339 GCF_039528135.1 Kitasatospora nipponensis
CAGGCCGTCCGGCAGGCCGGGCACCGGCGCGGTCCGGGTGGCGCCGACCGCCGCGATGCCCGGGCGGGCGCGCAGCCGACCCGCGAAGGCGGGGTCGGCGGCGTACGCGAGCACGGCGCCGATCTGCGGGTACCCCTGCACCACCCGGCCGCCCAGCGCGCCGACCTGGTCCCCGGCGGCCGCGGCACCCTGGGCGTCCAGCCGGTCGGCGAGCACCAGGTAGCTCAGGTAGGCCCGGTCGCCTCCCGACACGTACGGCACCGCGCCGCCCAGCAGCAGGGCCGCCGCGAGCACCGCCGCCGACGTGCGCAGCGGTCGGACCCGGCACCGGCGGGGCCGCCGGGAGACCAGCCGCACCTCGGCCATGGCGAGTCCTCCGCTCCTCGAGCACGAATCATCACCATATGAGCGGAATGTCTGATCTGACCATTTGTAAGAGGAATCCCCCCGCCATCCGGCGGCACGGCATCAGCCGGGCGCGCGGCCCGCTGTCAGTGCGACCGGGCACCATGGGGACATGGCGGACGACCAGCTCCCTTCCGACCCCCTGGCGGGTTTCGCCCCGGCCACCCGGGCCTGGTTCGAGGCCGCCTTCGACCGGCCGACCACCGCCCAGGCCGGCGCCTGGGCAGCCATCCGCCAGCAGGCCGACGTCCTGGTGGTCGCCCCCACCGGCTCCGGCAAGACCCTCGCGGCCTTCCTCTCCGCCCTCGACCACCTCAGCAGCACCCCGCCGCCGGCCGACCCGCGCCGCCGCTGCCGGGTCCTCTACATCTCACCGCTGAAGGCCCTCGCGGTGGACGTCGAGCGCAACCTGCGGGCCCCGCTGACCGGCCTGCGGCAGGCCGCGGTGCGACTGGGCCTGCCCGAGCCCGAGGTGCAGGTCGGCATCCGCTCCGGCGACACCCCCGCCGCCGACCGCCGGCGCTTCCAGAGCCACCCGCCGGACATCCTCATCACCACCCCCGAGTCGCTCTTCCTGCTGCTCACCTCCGCCTCCCGGGAGGCGCTGCGGGGCATCGACACGGTGATCCTGGACGAGGTGCACGCGGTGGCGGGCACCAAGCGCGGCGCCCACCTGGCCCTGAGCCTCGAGCGGCTGGACGAGCTGCTGGAGCGCCCGGCCCGCCGGATCGGGCTCTCGGCCACCGTCCGGCCGGTCGAGGAGGTGGCCCGGTACCTCTCGCCGCTGCGCGGCGCCACCATCGTCCAACCACCCTCCACCAAGCGCTTCGACCTCTCGGTGGTCGTGCCGGTCGCCGACCTCGCCGAGCTCTCCCCCGCGCCCGCCGCCGACGACCCGGCCCGCGGCTCCTCGATCTGGCCGCACGTCGAGGAGCGGATCGTCGACCTGGTCCAGGCGCACCGCTCGACCATCGTCTTCGCCAACTCGCGCCGGCTCGCCGAGCGCCTGTGCAACCGGCTGAACGAGATCGCCCACGAGCGGGCCACCGGCGAGGCGCTGCCCGAGCACCACACCCCGGCCCAGCTGATGGCCGAGTCCGGCGTCGCCAGGGGCGCGCCCCCGGTGCTCGCCCGGGCCCACCACGGCTCGGTCTCCAAGGAGCAGCGCGCCCTGGTGGAGGAGGAGCTCAAGGCCGGCCGGCTGCCGGCCGTGGTCGCCACCTCCAGCCTGGAGCTGGGCATCGACATGGGGGCGGTCGACCTGGTGATCCAGGTGGAGTCACCGCCCTCGGTCGCCTCCGGCCTGCAGCGGGTCGGCCGGGCCGGGCACCAGGTGGGCGCGGTCTCCACCGGCGTGGTCTTCCCCAAGTACCGGGGCGACCTGGTGCAGTCCGCGGTGGTCACCGAGCGGATGCGGGCCGGGCGGATCGAGGCGCTGCGGGCCCCGCGCAACCCGCTCGACGTCCTGGCCCAGCAGCTGGTGGCGATCACCGCGCTCGACAGCTGGGACGTCGAGGAGCTGCTGGCGCTGGTGCGCCGGGCCGCCCCCTTCGCGGGCCTGCCGCAGTCCGCCTTCGACTCGGTGCTGGACATGCTGGCCGGCCGCTACCCCTCGGACGCCTTCGCCGAACTGCGCCCGCGCCTGGTCTGGGACCGGGTGGCCGGCACCGTCACCGGCCGCCCCGGCGCCCAGCGCCTGGCGGTCACCTCCGGCGGCACCATCCCCGACCGCGGCCTGTTCGGGGTCTTCATCGTCGGCTCCGACGACAAGCCCGGCAAGAAGGAGGGCGGGCGGCGGGTCGGCGAGCTGGACGAGGAGATGGTCTACGAGTCCCGGGTCGGCGACGTCTTCACGCTGGGCACCAGCTCCTGGCGGATCCAGGAGATCACCCACGACAAGGTGATGGTCACCCCCGCCCCCGGGGTGCCGGGCCGGCTGCCGTTCTGGAAGGGCGACTCGCTCGGCCGCCCGCTGGAGCTGGGCCGGGCGCTGGGCGCCTTCGTCCGGGAGCTCGGCGGCCTGCCCGAGCCCGAGGCCCGGACCAGGCTGCTGGCCGCCGGACTGGACGACTGGGCGGCCGGCAACCTGCTCGGCTACCTGACCGAGCAGCGCCAGGCCGCCGGCCACCTGCCCGACGACCGCACCATCGTGGTCGAGCGCTTCCGCGACGAGCTGGGCGACTGGCGGATCGTCATCCACTCCCCCTTCGGCGCCCAGGTGCACGCCCCCTGGGCGCTGGCGCTGGGCGCCCGCCTGCGCGAGCGGCACGGCCTGGACCCCCAGGTGATGCACGGCGACGACGGCATCGTGCTGCGCCTGCCGGACGTCGACCTGCTCGACTTCCCGATCGAGGGCGCCACCGGCACCGCCCAGCAGGAGGCGCCGGTCGGCGCGGACGCCGCGCTCTTCGACCCGGCCGAGATCGAACAGCTGGTCACCGACCAGGTCGGCGGCTCGGCGCTCTTCGCCTCCCGGTTCCGCGAGTGCGCCGGGCGCGCGCTGCTGCTGCCCCGGCGCAGCCCGGGCCGGCGCACCCCGCTCTGGCAGCAGCGCCAGCGGGCCTCCCAGCTGCTCCAGGTGGCCGGCGAGTTCGGCTCCTTCCCGATCGTGCTGGAGGCGGTGCGGGAGTGCCTCCAGGACGTCTTCGACGTCCCCGGCCTGGTCGAGCTGATGCGCGACCTCGAGTCGCGCGCCGTGCGGCTGGTCGAGGTCACCACTCCCGAACCCTCCCCGTTCGCCCGCTCGCTGCTCTTCGGCTACGTCGCCCAGTACCTCTACGAGGGCGACTCCCCGCTCGCCGAGCGCCGCGCCGCCGCCCTGGCGCTGGACTCGCGGCTGCTCGCCGAGCTGCTCGGCCAGGCCGAGCTGCGCGAGCTGATCGACCCGGCGGTGCTGGCCGAGCTGGAGGCCGAGCTGCAACGGCTCACCCCCGAGCGCCGGATCAAGGACGCCGAGGGCCTCGCCGACGCGCTGCGCCTGCTGGGACCGCTGGGCGCGGCCGAGTTGGCCGAGCGCGGCGCCGAGGAGCACTGGCCGCGGCAGCTGCAGGAGGCCCGGCGGGCGATCCAGGTGAAGATCGCCGGCGAGCCGCGCTGGGCCGCGATCGAGGACGCCGGCCGGCTCAGCGACGCGCTGGGCACCCCGCTGCCGGTCGGCATCCCGGAGGCCTTCACCGAGCCGGTCAAGGACCCGCTCGGCGACCTGCTGGCCCGGCACGCCCGCACCCACGGCCCGTTCACCGCGCCGCAGGCCGCCGCCCGCTTCGGTCTGGGCGCCGCGGTGGTCAGCGGCGCCCTGCAGCGGCTGACGGCCACCGGGCGGCTGGTCCAGGGCGAGTTCCGCCCGGCCGAGGCGGGCGGCACCGGAGAGCCGGAGTGGTGCGACGCCGAGGTGCTGCGCCGGCTGCGCCGCCGCTCGCTGGCCGCCCTGCGCCAGGAGGTGGAGGCCGTGCCACCCCGCGCGCTCGCCGCCTTCCTGCCGCAGTGGCAGCACCTGAGCGGCCACCAGCTGCGCGGTGAGGACGGCCTGTTCCGCGTCGTGGAGCAGTTGCAGGGTGCCGCCCTGCCGGCCTCCGCGCTGGAGCGGCTGGTGCTGCCCGGCCGGCTGAGCGACTACCGGCCCGCCCTGCTGGACACCCTGATGGCCGAGGGCGCGATCGGCTGGGCCGGCGCCGGCGCGCTGCCCGGCAAGGACGGCTGGATCAGCCTGCACCTGACCGAGAACGCCGACCTGCTGCGCCCCGACCCGCTGCCGCTCACCCCCACCCCGCTGCACGAGGCGCTGCTGGCGGCGCTGGCCAGCGGGTACGGCCTGACCGTGCGCCAGTTGTGCGAGCAGCTGCCGGACCCGCCCGAGCCCGAGTTCGCCGCCGCGCTGTGGGACCTGGTCTGGGCCGGTCGGATCACCAACGACACGCTGGGCCCGGTGCGCGCCCTGCTCGGTTCGGGCCGCACCGCCGGTGCCACCGCCCACCGCGCGCCGCGCGCCGTGCCCCGGGGCCGCTACGGCGGGCTCGGCCGTACCCCGGCCCGGCCGGCCGACCCGACGCTGGCCGGCCGCTGGTCCCTGCTGCCGCAGCCGGCCGAGCCGACCGCCGGCGCGGCCGCCCAGGCCCAGGACCTGCTGGACCGCCACGGCGTGCTGACCCGCGGCACGGTGGCGGCCGAGCGGATCCAGGGCGGCTTCGCGGCGCTCTACCGGGTGCTCTCGGCCTTCGAGGAGCGCGGCCGGGCCCGCCGCGGCTACCTGGTCGAGGGGCTGGGCGGGGCGCAGTTCGCGATGGACGGGGCGGTGGACCGGCTGCGCTCGGTGAGCGGCACGCTGGAGCGGGCCGGTGCGGGCGAGTGGCCCGGCGCCGGCGCCGCCACCGGGCGCGAGGCGTCGGTGCAGGTGCTCGCGGCGGCCGATCCGGCCAACGCGTTCGGCTCGGCGCTGCCCTGGCCGCCGCTGCCGGGCGAACAGGGCGGGGCGCACCGCCCGGGCCGCAAGGCCGGCGCGCTGGTGGTGCTGGTCGACGGCGAGCTGGCGCTGTACCTGGAGCGCGGCGGCAAGTCGATGCTCTGCTGGGCCGATCCCGCCGAGCGGGGCGAGCAGCTGACGCAGGCGGTGCAGGCCCTGGCCGGCGCGGTCCGGCGCGGTCTGCTCAGCGGCCTGACGGTGGAGCGGGCCAACGGCGAGCCGGCCCTGGGCTCAGTACTGGGTGCGCTCCTGGAGGCCGGGGGTTTCCACGCCACCCCGCGCGGGCTGCGGCTGCGCGGCTAGCCGGCGCTCGGGGCCGGTCAGCCACCGGTTGCTGTGCACCGGGAGCACCCCCAGCGTCCAGCCGCCGAGGGTGAGCAGGGCGAGCACCGTACCGGGGTGGACACCGTCCACCGGTAGCCGGCTCGCCACCCCGCACGATGCGGTGATCAGCAGCACGGCCGACGCCAGACGGCGCGGACCGTGTGAGAGGAGAGTGCGGGATCGGTTGCCCCGGCCTATTCGGCCCGGGGCACCGCCGGTCGTGCAGCGGTGCACTCGCGACTCCTTCTCTCAGCCCCCCAGTGGTTGCGGGTCGAGGTCAGGCGGCGACGACGTCCACGGCCGAGGCCTTCGGGGTGATCGAGCTCATCCGCTCGCCCGGGGCCGGCAGCTGGACCGGCTCGAGCACCGGACGCAGCAGGTCGCCCTCGGAGAGCGCGGCCATCGCGGCGAGCTCGGCCAGCGACAGTTCGTCACTCACCTCGCGCATGACCTCGGACATCCGGACGTCGAGCGCGTCACAGATCGCGGAGAGCAGCTCGGAGGAGGCCTCCTTCTGCCCCCGCTCGACCTCGGACAGGTATCCGAGCGAGACTCTGGCGGCGGCCGACACCTCGCGTAGTGTGCGGCCCTGGCGCTGGCGCTGCCGACGCAGCACGTCACCCAGGAGGCGACGGAGCAGGATCATCGGTGGCTCCCTCCTCGGACTGCGGATCGAGATGTCACGTCCCCACCGTACCGCCTTGCCCGCGTCGCGTGCGGGGACCGTGGTCGTGTTCACTCTGGGCTGCAAGCCTCTGCCCTCCCCTGTTGTTCCCGCCCCGGGGGCAGGCACGCCCCTCGTACTCACAGCTTCCCCCGATTCTGCCTGTTCAGCCGTTGTTCAGTGGAAGCGTGTGGTCCCGGCCACGCCCCCGAGGACCAGTGCGTGGTCCAGGAAGAGCTCCAGGGCTCCGGAAACGGCCGTTCGTCGGATTGTGGCACGGTCCCCCGACAGCCGGGGCGATCTCGTGAGAGTTCCGCCCGGACCGGCGAACCCGAGGTGTACTGTGCCCACCGACTGCCCGCCCTGCGGCTCCGGACCGGCCACCCCGGTGGTCGCCAGACCGAAGTCGGCGCCCAGCAGCCTGCGCACGCCCTCGGCCATCTGCCGGGCCACCACCGGGTGAACCGGACCGTGGACCGCCAGCAGCCCCTCGTCCACACCCAGCAGCGAGGCCTTCAGCTCGGTCGCGTAGGTCGTCACCGAACCGCGGAAGGTCTGCGAGGCACCGGGGACGTCCACCAGCTGGGCCGCCAGCAGGCCGCCGGTCAGCGACTCGGCCACCGCCAGGGTGGCGCCCAGGCCGCGCAGCTCGGCGTGCACCCGCTCGGCGAGCGGGACGTACTCGGTCATCGGCCCTGCCTCTCCCGGGCCAGCCCCTCCCGGCGCAGCCGGACGGCCTGGCCCACGTAGTCGGCGCCGGAGGCCACGGTCAGCACCACCGCCACCCCCAGCAGCACCGCGCGCCCGGTGGCCAGCAGGCCGGTCAGCGGCAGCACGTACATGCCGACCGCGATGCCCTGGGTCAGCGTCTTGATCTTCCCGCCCCGGCTGGCCGGTATCACGCTGTAGCGGATCACCCAGAAGCGCATCAGGGTGATGCCCACCTCACGGGCGAGGATCACCACCGTGACCCACCAGGGCAGGTCCCCCAGGACCGACAGGCCGATCAGCGCGGCCCCCATGATCGCCTTGTCGGCGATCGGGTCCGCGATCTTCCCGAAGTCGGTGACCAGACCCTTGCGACGGGCGATCTCGCCGTCGAACAGGTCGGTGATCATCGCCACCGCGAAGGCCGCCCAGGCCACCGCCCGCCACTTGGGGTTGTGCCCGCCGTCGGCCAGCAGCAGTGCCACGAAGACCGGCACCAGGGCCAGGCGGAGCATCGTCAGCAGGTTGGCGATGTTCCACAGCGACGGCTCCGCCGCCCGTACGGCCCCTGCGCGGGCCGGGCGGGCCGCTGCCGGACTGCCCGGCCCCCCGGTCATACCGAGGCCGCCGGACGCACGAGCTCGATCGCCTCGGCGATCAGGTCGACTCCCTCGGAGGCGATCACGCGGGCCCGGTAGAACTGGCCGACCCGGGCCTGCGGGACACCCGTGAGGGTGGTCAGCCCGTCGGTCTCCGGTGCCTGGTGGGCGGCGCGGCCCAGCACGGCGCCGCCCTCGTCCTCGTCCTCGATGCTCTCGACCAGCACCTCGACCTCGCTGCCGATCCGCTGCTCGGCGCGCTGCGCGGTGAGCTCCTCGGCCAGCTTGGAGAGCGTGGCCAGCCGCTCGGCCACCACGTCCTCGGGGAGCTTGCCCTCGAAGGTCGCGGCCTCGGTGCCGTCCTCGTCGGAGTAGCCGAAGACGCCGATCGCGTCCAGGCCCGCCTCGGTGACGAACCGTTCCAGCTCGGCGAAGTCCGCCTCGCTCTCGCCCGGGAAACCGACGATGAAGTTGGAGCGCGCACCGGCCTGCGGGGCCCGCTCGCGGATGGTCCTGAGCAGGTCGAGGAACTGCTCGGTGTTGCCGAAGCGGCGCATCCGGCGCAGCACGGCGGGGGCCGAGTGCTGGAAGGAGAGGTCGAAGTACGGGACGACCCCGGCGGTGCCGGTCATCGCCTCGATCAGCCCCGGGCGCATCTCGGCCGGCTGCAGGTAGCTGACCCGGACCCGCTCGATCCCGGGGACGGCCGCGATCTCGCTCAGCAGCGTCTCCAGCAGGCGGATGTCGCCCAGGTCCTTGCCGTAGGAGGTGTTGTTCTCGCTGACCAGGACCACCTCGCGCACGCCCTGCTCGGCCAGCCAGACGGCCTCGTTCAGCACGTCGGCTGGCCGGCGGGAGATGAAGGAGCCGCGGAAGGCCGGGATGGCGCAGAACGAGCAGCGGCGGTCGCAGCCCGAGGCCAGCTTCACCGAGGCGACCGGGCTGTCGTCCAGGCGCTTGCGCAGGGTGCGCGGCCCGGAGGCGGGCGCCACGCCCTGCGGCAGGTCCTCGGGGGCGCCGTGGCCCGGCAGGGCCACCGCGGCGGCCGCGGCCTGGCGCTCGACCGGGGTGAGTGGCAGCAGCTTGCGGCGGTCGCGCGGCAGGTGCGGGGCGTGCGAGCCGCCGGAGAGGATGGTCTGCAGGCGGTCGCTGATGTCGGCGTAGTCGTCGAAGCCGAGCACCCCGTCGGCCTCCGGCAGCGCGTCGGCCAGCTCCTTGCCGTAGCGCTCGGCCATGCAGCCGACCGCGACCACGGCCTGGGTGCGGCCGTGACCCTTGAGGTCGTTGGCCTCCAGCAGGGCGTCCACCGAGTCCTTCTTGGCGGCCTCGACGAAGCCGCAGGTGTTGACCACGGCGACGTCGGCATCGGTCGCGTCGTCGACCAGCAGCCAGCCATCGGCCTCCAGTCGCCCGGCGAGTTCCTCGGAGTCCACCTCGTTGCGGGCGCATCCGAGCGTGACAAGGGCGACAGTACGGCGTTCAGGCATAGGGCCAAGATTAACGCGCGGCCCCCGGTGCCGTTTCCCCCGGAGGCCGCGCGGCGACGTTTCGGCGATCCCGGGGGCCCCACGACCCCGGCGGGGGCTAGCCGGCCTGCGGGTCCCCGGGGGTGTAGGTGAGGTGCACCACCTGGCCGTCCTTGCCCGCCGGACCGAGGTCCTTGCCGTTGACGTACAGGTGCACGGCGGCCGCGTTCCCGATCACCAGCTTGATCTGCTTGGTGTCGGTGAAGGTCTGGTCCTTGCCGTCGTCCAGGTTGTTCTGGAAGAGCGACTTGCCGCCGCCGTCCACCGCGGAGACCCAGCTGCTGCCACCCTCGCCGACCAGCTTGACGGTGACCTTGTCGGCCGGCGCCGCGGCGATGGGCGCCACGCTCGGGGCCGGCGCGGGCGGCTGGGCGGTGGTGCTGGGCGAGGCGGGCTGCGAGGCGGCGACGCTGGGCAGCGGGGAGCTGGCCGCGCCGGCCGACACCTTGCCGGGCTTGCCGCTGACCAGGTTGAAGCCGATCAGCAGGACCACGGCCACGATCGCCACCAGCATCGCGGCGGTCCAGTTCGGACCGCGCCGGTCCACCCTGATCCGCCGGGCGTCCAGGGTGGCCACCGGCGCCAGGACCACCGGCGCGGTGCCGTGGATGGCGTCGTAGCGGGCCACCAGCGCCTCGCCGTCGGCGCCCACCGCCTTGGCCAGTGAGCGCAGGTGCCCGCGCGCGTAGAAGTCGCCGCCGCAGCGGCTGAAGTCGTCCTCCTCGATGGCGTGCACGATCGGCACCCGGACCCGGGTGCCGGCGCTCACCTCATCGACCGTCAGCCCAGCGGTGAGCCTGGCGTCGGCGAGGACCCGGCCGATGCTCGGGACGTCGTCCTGCGGCGGACCGGCCGCGCCGGGCTCGGTGCCGGACGGAGCGGCGGAGGATCGGCGGTTGTCTCGGTGGGATGACTTGCCGATGGTCACTGGGCGCGCCTTTCGAGCGGAGGCCACCTACTGGAAGAACAGTCTAGGGGTGCAGGCGAATCGTTTCTCAACCGGAGTTCGACCGAACGCGCACCCCTGCCGGGCGGGCGCCGGCGGCCCCGGCGGGGCCACTGACACCCCTTCAGGGTCAGCCGGTCGAAGGCCTACCCGCGGATGACCGCGAGCACTCCGTCGAGCTCGTCGGGAGTGACCAGGACGTCGCGCGCCTTGGACCCCTCGCTGGGCCCCACGATGCCACGCGACTCCATCAGGTCCATCAGCCGCCCCGCCTTGGCGAAGCCGACCCGCAGCTTGCGCTGCAGCATCGAGGTCGACCCGAACTGGGTGGAGACCACCAGTTCGGCCGCCTGGATCAACAGGTCCAGGTCGTCGCCGATCTCCTCGTCGATCTCCTTGCGGGGACCGCCGCCCACCGTGACGTCCTCGCGGTAGGTGGCGGCCAGCTGGTCCTTGCAGTGCTGGACGACCGCCGCGATCTCCGCCTCGGTGACGAAGGCGCCCTGCATCCGGACCGGCTTGCTCGCGCCCATCGGCAGGAAGAGCGCGTCGCCCTTGCCGATCAGCTTCTCCGCGCCGGGCTGGTCCAGGATGACCCGGGAGTCGGTCATCGCCGAGGTGGCGAAGGCCAGCCGGGAGGGCACGTTGGCCTTGATCAGACCGGTCACCACGTCCACCGAGGGCCGCTGGGTGGCGAGCACCAGGTGGATGCCGGCCGCGCGGGCCAGCTGGGTGATGCGCACCACCGAGTCCTCGACGTCCCGCGGGGCCACCATCATCAGGTCCGCCAGCTCGTCGACGATGACCAGCAGGTACGGGTACGGCCGCAGCTCGCGCTCGCTGCCCAGCGGGGCGGTGAGCTTGCCGGAGCGCACCGCGGCGTTGAAGTCGTCCACGTGCCGGAAGCCGAAGGCCGCCAGGTCGTCGTAGCGCAGGTCCATCTCGCGCACCACCCACTGCAGCGCCTCGGCCGCCTTCTTGGGGTTGGTGATGATCGGCGTGACCAGGTGCGGGATGCCCTCGTAGGCCGTCAGCTCGACCCGCTTGGGGTCGACCAGGACCATCTTCACCTCGTCCGGCGTGGAGCGGACCAGCACCGAGGTGATCAGGCAGTTGATGCAGGAGGACTTGCCCGCGCCGGTCGCGCCCGCCACCAGGATGTGCGGCATCTTGGCCAGGTTGGCGAGCACCGTGTGGCCCTCGACGTCCTTGCCCATGCCGACCACCATCGGGTGGGTGTCCTCGGCGGCGCTGCGCGAGCGCAGCAGGTCGCCGAGGTTGACCATCTCGCGGTCCCGGTTGGGGATCTCGATGCCGACCGCCGACTTGCCCGGGATCGGGCTGATGATCCGCACGTCCGCGCTGGCCACCGCGTACGCGATGTTCTTGCCCAGCGCGGTGATCCGCTCGACCTTGACGGCCGGACCGAGCTCCACCTCGTAGCGGGTGACCGTCGGGCCCCGGGTGAAGCCGGTGACCTTGGCGTCCACCTTGAACTCGGCGAAGGTCGAGGTGAGCTGGGCGACCACGTCGTCGTTGAGCTTGCTGCGGGTCTTGCCCGGGGCGCCGCGCTCCAGCAGGTCCAGCGGGGGCAGCGCGTAGCTGCCGCCGCCGGGCAGCTGGAGCTGCTCCATCCGGGCGGGGGCCGGGGTGTGCTCCCCGGGCGCGGCCGGCTCGCCGGGCGCGGCCGTGCGCGCGGGCGGGACGGCGGGCTCCTCCGGCGGGGCGGTGCGGTCCTGCACCTGGTGCATGATGCTGGCCACCGCCGGCGAGGCCGGCACGCCGTGCAGCAGCGCGCCGTCCAGGTCGGCGGCCACGCCGGCGGCCAGGTCCCGGGTGTGGAAGGGGTCCTTGACGAACATGTCGGGGACGGCGGTGGCCAGCTCCGGCTCGTCCACCTGCTTGCGGCGCCCGCGCCGGCGCCGGCGGGCGCCGATCTCGTCGTCGGGGTCCTGCGAGCCGTCGCCCTCGACCGTGTAGGGCAGCGCGTCGGGGTCGGCGTCCTCCGGCGGCTCGGTGGAGAACTCGCGCTCCCCGGTGGCGTACTCGCCCTCGAAGGCGTCCGCCTCGTCCACGAACGCCGGCTCCACCACGCCGAGCCGCACCCCCAGCAGCCGCAGCCGCTCCGGGATCCGGTTGACCGGGGTGGCGGTGACCACCAGCAGGCCGAAGAAGGCCAGCAGCAGGAGCAGCGGGACGGCCAGCGGCGGGCCGGCGGCGGCCATCATCGGAGTGGAGGCCGCCCAGCCCAGGATGCCGCCGGCCTGCCGGATCCGGGTGGCGCCGCTCTGCATGCCGGGCGCCCCGCAGCCGATGTGCACCAGGCCCAGCACGCCGATCACCAGGGCGCTCAGGCCGATCGCGATCCGCCCGTTGGCCTCCGGCAGCTCCGGGTGGCGCATCAGCCGGATCGCGAGCACCGCGAGCAGCAGCGGGACCAGGACGTCGAGGCGGCCGAAGAGCCCGCTGACCACGCTGGTGGCGACGGCGCCGAGCCAGCCCTGCGGGCTGAACCAGGTCCCGGCCGCGGTCACCAGCGCGAGCGCCAGCAGCAGCAGCGCCACGCCGTCGCGGCGGTGGTCCGAGTGCAGGCCCTTGGCGCCGTGGCCGAACCCGCGGAAGACCGCGCCCACACTGTGCGCGAGCCCCAGCCAGCACGCGCGCACGGCGCGGAAGAGTATCGGCTGGCGCTGGGGCGCGGCCGGAGCGGCGGGGGCGGCGGGCGGTTTGGCGGCCGCGGCGGGCTTCGCGGCCGGCTTGGCGGCGGCTGCCTTGGCGGGGGCCGGCTTGGCCGCGGCCTTGCCGGAGGGCTTCCTGGCCGGAGCCTTCTTCGCCGGTCCCGGAGTGGACTTGCGTGCCGCGCTGCCGGGCGTACGTGTGGCCATGGCACCAGAGCCTACCGGCGGCCCACGACGGTGGACATGTGACCGACCGCAATGCCCCGCGCGTGTCGTAGCGCCCGCCGACACACCGTCAACGGGCGACGGGTTCACTCCGGCGGCCCACAGCGGCCGAGGTCACCGGGCGGCCCGGACGCGACGCGGGGTCAGGCCGGGGCGGCACCGGGCCGCAGCGCCTCCAGCGCGGCCCGCAGGGCCACCAGCTTGCGCTCCAGGTGCGCGGCCGTGGCGGCGGCCCCCGCCTCCGGCGAGTCGTCCAGCTGCTTGGTCAGCGCCTCGGCCTGCTCCTCCACCGAGGCCAGCCGCGCGGACAGCTCCGCCAGCAGCGGCTCCGCGGAGTCCCGGCCCTGCCGGTCGTCCTCCAGCTGCAGGCGCAACAGCGCCGCCTGCTCCTTCAGCTGACAGTTCTTCATGTAGAGATCCACGAAGACCGAGACCTTGGCGCGCAGCACCCACGGGTCGAACGGCTTGGAGATGTAGTCCACCGCCCCGGCCGCGTAGCCGCGGAAGGTGTGGTGCGGGCCGTGGTTGATGGCCGTCAGGAAGATGATCGGGATGTCCCGGGTGCGCTCGCGGCGCTTGATGTGGGCGGCCGTCTCGAAGCCGTCCATGCCGGGCATCTGAACGTCCAGCAGGATCACCGCGAAGTCGTCGGTGAGCAGCGCCTTCAGCGCCTCCTCGCCCGAGACCGCCCGCACCAGCGTCTGGTCGAGGGCGGAGAGGATCGCCTCCAGGGCGAGCAGGTTCTCCGGCCGGTCGTCGACCAGGAGGATCTTCGCTTTCTGCACCACGACCCGCCCTCCTGCTGGATAGCCCGGCTGTTTTCCGCGCGCCGGCACCCGTGTACCGCCTGCCACTGACCCGGTCATGCTAGCCGCACCCCCTTGCCCAGCCCTATCGGATGGTCGCAACAGGTCCTCGGCGCACCTGCCGCACCAGAGGGCCGGGCGCACCGCCGACCCTCGGCCGGCCTGCGCACCGTCGCCATCCGGTTACTGTTCGCAACGATGAGTGACCCTAGCGGGTTCCCGGTACGGCCCGCCAGTAAACGCCGATGTCCGGGGCCCGGGGCGTTACGCGCGCGCCCCCAGCCACTGGCGCATCACCGACAGCAGGTGATCGGTGTCCACCGGCTTGGTGACGTGGTCGGAGGCACCCGCCTCGATGCTCTTCTCCCGGTCTCCCTTCATCGCCTTGGCGGTCAGCGCGATGATCGGCAGGCCGGCGAACTGCGGCATCCGCCGGATCGCCTCGGTGGTCGCGTAGCCGTCCATCTCCGGCATCATGATGTCCATCAGGACCAGCGCCACGTGCTCGTGCTGCTCGAGCACCTCGATGCCCTCGCGCCCGTTCTCCGCGTACAGCACCGTCAGGCCGTACTGCTCCAGCACGCTGGTCAGCGCGAAGACGTTGCGCACGTCGTCGTCGACGATCAGCACCTCCTCGCCGTCGAAGCGGCCCTGGAACTGCGGTGCCGCCCCGGAGCGCGGCGCCGGCGGCTCCTCGCTGCGCGCGGCTGGCACCGGCTCGGCCGCGGCCGCCCGCCGCCGCTCGGCCGCGTCCCGCCGGCGCTCCTGGGCCAGCTCGCGGACCTCCTGCGCCCAGTGGTCGGCCGGGTTCTCGCCCACCGGCACCGGCTGGCCGGTGGGGGTGACGCTGACCGTGGCCCGCAGCGGCCCACCGGGCGCGGGGACCGCCCCCCGCGCCGCGCCGGCCGCGAGCGCCGCGGACCCGTTGCCGCGCTCCAGCGAGATGCCGGGCGCCTCGCTGCGCAGCGGCAGGTAGAGCGTGAAGGTGCTGCCCTCGCCCAGCTCGCTCTCGGCGTGGATCTCCCCGCCCAGCAGCCGGGCGATCTCCCGGCTGATGGACAGGCCCAGGCCGGTGCCGCCGTACTTGCGGCTGGTGCCGCCGTCGGCCTGCTTGAACGCCTCGAAGATCTCCCGCAGCTTGTTGCCGGGGATCCCGATGCCGGTGTCGGTCACCGAGAAGGCGACCAGCCGCGCGTCCGGGTCGTCGATCTGGCCCGACTCCAGCAACTGCTCGCGCACGTGCTGCGGCACGTCCGGCCCGGCCGGCCGGATGCCCAGGCGCACCGCGCCGCTGTCGGTGAACTTCACCGCGTTGGAGAGCAGGTTGCGCAGCACCTGCTGCAGCCGCTGCTCGTCGGTGTGCAGGGTCGGCGGCAGCTCCGCGGAGACCATGACCGAGAAGTCCAGGTTCTTGTCCGCGGCCATCGGCCGGAAGGCCGCCTCCACGTAGTCGGTCAGCTGCACCAGCGCGATCTTCGCCGGGCGGACGTCCATCTTGCCCGCCTCGACCTTGGAGAGGTCGAGGATGTCGTTGATCAGCTGGAGCAGGTCGGAGCCGGCGCCGTGGATGGTGTCGGCGAACTCGACCTGCTTGGGCGAGAGGTTGCCCTCGTTGTTGTCCGAGAGCAGCTTGGCCAGGATCAGCAGCGAGTTGAGCGGGGTGCGCAGCTCGTGCGACATGTTGGCGAGGAACTCGCTCTTGTAGCGCGAGGCCAGGGCGAGCTGCTCGGCGCGCTCCTCCAGGACCTTGCGCGCCTCCTCGATCTCGCTGTTCTTGATCTCGATGTCGCGGTTCTGCTGGGCGAGCTGCTCGGCCTTCTCCTGCAACTCCTCGTTGGTGCGCTCCAGCTCCTCCTGGCGGGCCTCCAACTCAGCCGACCGCATGGAGAGTTCGGCCGTCAGCCGCTGGGACTCCAGCAGCAGGCCCTCGGTCTTGGTGTTGACGCTGATGGTGTTGACCGTCACGCCGATCAGGTCGGCGATCTGGTTGAGGAAGTCCAGCACGACGGTGGTGAAGGAGGCGAAGGTGGCCAGCTCGATCACGCCGAGCAGCCGGCCCTCGAAGAGCACGGGCAGCACCACCACGTGGGCGGGCGAGGCCTCGCCGAGGCCGGAGGAGATCCGCAGGTAGCCGGGCGGGGTCTCGGTGAGGCTGATCGGCCGCTTCTCCAGGGCGGCCTGGCCCACCAGCGACTCGCCGGGCCGGAACGTGGTCGGCATCGAGCGGCGCTGGTAGCCGTAACTGCCGATCAGGCGCAGCACGGTGTCGATCTCGTCGTCGTCCTCGGTGAGCATCTCGGCGGTGCGGCCGGCCGGCTGGGCGAGAAAGAAGGCGCCGTGCTGGGCGGAGACCACCGGGGTCAGCTCGCTCATGATCAGCGAGGCGACCGCCTCCAGGTCGCGGCGGCCCTGCAGCAGCCCGGAGAAGCGGGCCATGTTGGTCTTCAGCCAGTCCTGCTCCTGGTTGGTGCGGGTGGTCTCGCGCAGGTTGGCGATCATCTGGTTGATGTTGTCCTTGAGCTCGTCGAGCTCACCGGAGGCGTCCACGTCGATCCGCAGGCTCAGGTCGCCGCGGGTCACCGCGGTGGCGACCTGGGCGATCGCGCGCACCTGCCGGGTCAGGTTGTTGGCCAGCTCGTTCACCGACTCGGTGAGGTCCTGCCAGGTGCCGTCCACCCCGGGCACCCGGGCCTGCCCGCCGAGCCGCCCGTCGGTGCCGACCTCGCGGGCCACCCGGGTCACCTCGTCGGCGAAGGCGGAGAGCTGGTCGACCATGGTGTTGATGCTGGTCTTGAGTTCCAGGATCTCACCCCGGGCGTCCACGTCGATCTTCTGCGACAGGTCGCCGCGGGCCACCGCCGTGATCACCAGGGCGATGTTGCGGACCTGGCCGGTCAGGTTGTTGGCCATCTGGTTGACGTTGTCGGTCAGGTCCTTCCAGATGCCGGCCACACCCGGTACGCCGGCCTGCCCGCCCAGGATGCCGTCGGTGCCCACCTCACGGGCCACCCGGGTCACCTGGACCGCGAAGGCGCTCAGCTGGTCGACCATCGTGTTGAGGGTGCCGGCCAGCGCGGCCACCTCGCCCTGCGCCTCGATGGTGATCTTCTTGGAGAGGTCGCCGCGGGCCACCGCGGTGGCCACCTCGGCGATGTTGCGGACCTGACTGGTCAGGTTGGAGGCCATGAAGTTGACGTTGTCGGTCAGGTCCTTCCAGATCCCCGAGACACCGCGCACCCGGGCCTGCCCGCCCAGGATGCCCTCGGTGCCCACCTCGCGGGCCACCCGGGTCACCTCGTCGGCGAAGGCGGAGAGCTGGTCGACCATCGTGTTGACGGTGGTGACCAGTTCGAGGATCTCGCCGCGGGCGTCGACGGTGATCTTCTTGGAGACGTCGCCCAGGGCCACCGCCGTGGTCACCTCGGCGATGTTGCGCACCTGGCTGGTCAGGTTGTTGGCCATCAGGTTGACGCTGTTGGTCAGGTCCTTCCAGGTGCCGGAGACCCCCGGCACGCTGGCCTGGCCGCCCAGGATGCCCTCGGTCCCCACGTCCCGCGCCACCCGGGTGACCTCGTCCGCGAACGAACTGAGCTGGTCGACCATGGTGTTGATGGTGTTCTTCAGCTCCAGGATCTCGCCCCGGGCGTCCACCTGGATCTTCTGCGACAGGTCACCGCGGGCCACCGCCGTGGTCACCTGCGCGATGTTGCGGACCTGGTCGGTGAGGTTGTTGGCCATGAAGTTCACCGAGTCGGTCAGGTCCCGCCACACCCCCGCGACCCCGGGCACCTGCGCCTGACCCCCCAGCCGCCCCTCGGTCCCCACGTCCCGCGCCACCCGCGTCACCTGCGCGGCGAAGGCCGAGAGCTGGTCGACCATGGTGTTGATGGTGTTCTTCAGCTCCAGGATCTCGCCCCGGGCGTCCACCTCGATCTTCTGCGACAGGTCACCGCGGGCCACCGCCGTGGTCACCTGCGCGATGTTGCGGACCTGGTCGGTGAGGTTGTTGGCCATGAAGTTCACCGAGTCGGTCAGGTCCCGCCACACCCCCGCGACCCCGGGCACCTGCGCCTGACCCCCCAGCCGCCCCTCGGTCCCCACGTCCCGCGCCACCCGCGTCACCTGCGCGGCAAAGGAGTTCAGCTGGTCGACCATCGTGTTGACGGTGTTCTTCAGCTCGAGCATCTCGCCGGCCACGTCCACGGTGACCTTGTGCGACAGGTCGCCCTTGGCGACCGCGGTGGTCACCTCGGCGATGTTGCGCACCTGCGCGGTGAGCCGGCCGGCCATGGTGTTGACGGAGTCCGCGAGGTCCTTCCAACTGCCGGACATCGAGCGGACCCGGGCCTGACCACCCAGCTTGCCCTCGGTGCCCACCTCGATGGCCACCCGGGTCACCTCGTCGGTGAACTCGGAGAGTTGGTCGACCAGGCCGTTGACGGTCCGTCCGACCTTGAGGAACTCCCCGCGCAGCGGGTGGCTGCCGCCGTCCGGCTGCGCCGAGCGCAGCTCCATCCGCTGGTCCAGGTCGCCCTCGGCGATCGAGGCCAGCACCCGGCCGACCTCGGCCATCGGGCGGGCCAGGTCGTCGATCAGCGCGTTGCAGTTGTCCACCGCCGAGGCCCAGGCGCCCTCCCCCGCGCCGTTCTCCAGGCGCGCGGTGAGCCGCCCCTCGCGGCCGACCGCCCGCCGCACCCGGGCCAGCTCACCGGTGAGGTGCTGGTTGCGCTCGGCCACCTCGTTGAACATGGCGGCGATCTCGGCCATCGGTCCGTCGCCCGGAACGGTGAGCCGGCGCCGGAAGTTGCCGTCGCGCATGGCGGTGAGCGCGCCGAGCAGCTTGCGCAGCTCGGCCGGCTCGGCCCCGCGGTTGTGGCCCGAGCGGCGCCCGGCCGCGCCGCGCGGTGCGGCCGCCGGCCGACTGCCGCGCGCGGCCACCCCCTTCTGACCTGTGGTGCTCTGACCGGCAGCGTCCTTGGTGGCCGAACTCAACGGGACCCTCCCACATCGCGACTGGCTTCCGTCCGCCTCCCGCGACCCTGGGCGCGGCTCCTGCGGATCTCCCAGTCTGACAGCACCGACCGACTGCGCAGGCCCGCTTGACCGGGCCCATACCGGATGGGGACCTGCCGGCGTGGGCAGAATCACCCTCCGGTGCCCGTTTCGGTGCCCCCTGGCCACGGGGAAGCCAGTCAGAACGTAGGGTGGGCAGCCGGAAAGTAGGGTGGAGCGCTGCACCTCGCCCCGGCCTGTTCCATCCGGGAGGCGCTCCCGCGCCGGTAGGAGCCGGGCGCCGAGCAGCCGTACCCGAACCAGAGGAGAAGCAGCCCGTGGTCACCGCGCGCGCAGCCGCCACCTTCGAGCCGGACGGCCGGTCGGCCTCCGCCGCGCGCGGCTTCGTTCGCGACGCGCTGCTGAGCTGGGGGCTGCCCGAGGTCGTCGACGACGCGGTCGTGCTGGTCAGCGAACTGGTCACCAACGCCGTCGTGCACGCGGGGACCGCCGCCGAGGTGAGCTGCCTGCGCGAGGAGGACTCGGTCCAGATCGGGGTGACCGACCGCCACCCCGAGCGCGGCCTGCCGGCCTTCGCCGGCCCGATCGCCGGGAACGCGGTCTCCGAACACTTCGCGGACGCCGAGGGCGAGGGCGGCCGCGGGCTGATGATGTGCTCGGCACTCTCCAGCCGCTGGGGCGTGGAGTACTCGGCCGGCCAGAAGACCGTCTGGTTCCGGCTGCCGCTGCAGCACGCCCTGCCCGGGACCCGGCTCGCGCTGCCGCAGGCACCGGGCGAGGTCCTGCCCAGCACCGACGGGCCGATCCTGGTGGCCGTGGTCCAGGTCGACGACACCGGCATCGTCCGCGCCTGGAACGCCGACGCGGAGGGCCTCTTCCGCTGTCCGGCCACCGAGGTGCTCGGCAAGCCCTGGGCGGACCAGGTGGTCTGGCCGCAGGCCCCCGGCGCCGACCTGGCCGAGGTGCTGCGCCTGGCCCGCTGGGAGGGCACCTTCGGGGTGCGCCGCTCCGACCGGCGCACCATCGAGGTCTACGGTTCGCAGGTACGGGTCCTGGACGCCACCGGCACCCCCTCCACGCTCTGTCTGATGGTCCGCGAACGCGACCACGCGGTCCTCGCCACCCCCGTCCGTCCCGCGCCCGCCGGCCGCGACGGCGCCCCCGCCCAGCCGCTGGACCTGCTGCTCGACGGCATGCCGGCCGACGACCTGTCAGGCCTGCTGCAGCAGACCGTCGAGCGCGCCCGCGACCTGCTCGACGGCGACGCCGCGTACCTGCTGCTGACCACCGAGGACGAGAGCGAGTTCGAGATCCGGGCGGCCACCGGACTGCCGGCCGGCCGCGACCGCTACGCCCGGATCCCGGTCGACTCCGGCCACAGCCGCTACGACTCGGCCCGGCTGCCGGCCGTCCACGAGGACCTCTCGATCCGCCCGGGCGCCGCCCCGCTGCTGGGCGGCACCGGCCTGCGCTCGCTGATCACCGTGCCGCTCAAGGTGGAGGGCCGGCTCACCGGCTCGCTCGGCGTCGCTGCGCAGCGCCCCGGCCAGTACGACAACGAGCAGGCCATGCGCCTGCAGTTCGCGGCCGACCGGATCGCCCTGACGGTGGAGAACGCCCGCCTCGCCGAGCTGGAACGGCTGCGCCGCGGTGCGCTCTCCTTCCTGGTCGAGGCCTCCGACCTGCTGGCCGGCACCCTGGAGCACGGTCAGACCCTGGCCCTGATGGCCCAGATGGCGGTGCCCACCCTCGCCGCCTGGTGCGCCGTCTACACCATCGCGGAGCAGAGCAGCACGGCCGACCTCGCCTTCGTGCTGCACGAGGACGAGGACCGGATCGACGGGCTGCGCGCCCTGCTGGAGCGCGCCGGGGTCCCGGTGGCCGTCGCGGGCACCACGCACTGGCCGGCGCCGGCCGGGGCGCTGCGCGCCGGCGACCCCGCCGGCCTGATCGGCCAGACCGTGGTGCTGCCGCTGTCCGCCCGCAACCGGGTGATCGGGCTGCTGGTCCTGGGCACCGCGGCCGGCGTGCCGTTCCGCCAGGAGATCCTGGAGCTCGCCGAGGACCTCTCCCGCCGGGCGGCACTCGCCCTGGACAACGCCCGCCTCTACTCGGAGCGCACCGCCACCAGCCAGGCCCTGCAGCGCAGCCTGCTCCCGCCGGAGCTGCCCAAGATCCCGGGCGTCGAGGTGGAGGTCTACTACCAGGCGGCCGGCGAGGGCAACGAGGTCGGCGGCGACTTCTACGACCTCTTCTCGATCCGCGAGGGCACCTACGGCTTCGCGATCGGCGACGTCTGCGGGACCGGTCCGGAGGCCGCGTCGGTGACCGGGCTGGCCCGGCACTCGCTGCGGCTGCTGGCCCGCGAGGGACTGAGCGCCCCTCAGGTCCTCACCCGGCTCAACGCGGCGATCCTCGACCAGGGCTCCCGCAGCCGCTTCCTGACCCTCCTCTACGGCGAGCTGACGCCCCGCCCCGACGGGTGCACCGAGCTGAACCTGGTCTGCGCGGGCCACCCGCTGCCGCTGCGGCTGCGCACCGACGGGCAGGTCGACGCCCCGGCCAGCCCGCAGCCGCTGCTCGGGGTGATGGAGGACCTGGAACTGACGGCCGAGCAGGTGGTGCTGCGGCCCGGCGAGGTCCTGCTCTGCGTGACCGACGGGGTCACCGAGCGCCGGGAGGGGCTGCGGATGCTCGGCGACGACGGCCTCGCCCAGGTGCTCTCCGGCTGCACCGGTCTGACCGCGGGTGCGGTCGCCGCCCGGGTGCAACGCGCCGTCGAGCGCTTCGCTCCCGAGCCGCCCTCCGATGACATGGCCATCATCGCGCTGCGCGTTCCCGAGCAGCGCGCGGGCTGACACCGCCTCGAAGCGGTACAACCTGATCGTCGATCAGCTGACAAACGAACAAATTCTACGATTCACAAGGGTACAAGCGGCCCGCCGGCGGGTAGACACCAGCTGACCGGGTTTCCCCCCGGCGCACCAGCCCCCGGAGCCGAGCTGCGGGGACGCCCACCGGCCGCCGCCGCCCGCGCCCTCCCCACAGGACGCCCCCGGTCAGGCCACCGCGACGGCTGCCGACCCGCCGCCGCCCTCACCCCCACCCCACCTCCGCGCGCGGCAGCGTGCCCGCCGAAGCCCGCTCCCGCCGAGGGCGCTCGCTGCGCCGCGCACGCCCATCGTCTCGCGCCGCCCCCACCGAGCCGCACGGCCGCCGAGCCCTGCAGCTGCTCCACCGCGCCATCGCACACCCCTGAACCGACCACAGAGTGAAAGGAGCCTCCGGTGAGCACAGAAGCTACCGGGGCCAACGCCCGATCCGCCTCGCTCGACGCGGGTCCCCTCGGATACCTCGCTCTCGGCCTGACCCTCCTCGCCTACGGCCTGCTGCAGACCGGCACCCTGAGCGGCACCAACGTGGCCGGCGCCGCGGGCCTCGCCCACCTGGTCGGCGGGGTGACGCTGTTCGTCGCCGGCCTCTGGCAGTTCCGCTCCGGCGACACCTTCAGCGGCACCGCCTTCACCGGGCTCGGCGCCTTCTGGGCCGCCTGGGCGGCGGGCGCCGGAGCCGCGGCCGGCAAGAACGCCACCGGCCTCTTCCTGCTCCTGTGGACGCTGCTCGCGCTGACGCTGACCGCGGCGAGCTGGAACTCCGGGCTCTTCAGCCGCGGCGTGTACGGGCTGCTGACGCTCTCGCTGCTGCTCAGCGCGATCGGCACCTTCGGCAGCTCCGGCGGGCTGGTCAAGGCGGCCGGCTGGATCGGCGCGGTGGCCGGGCTGGTCAGCTGGTACTGGGCGACCGCGGCCCTGACCAACAGCGCCTGGGGTCGCGCGGCCCTGCCGATGAAGTAGGAGCAACAGCACGGAACGCACGGTGGGCGGGACCCGAACCCGGGTCCCGCCCACCGGCCCGCCCGCGGGCAGCCCTCTTCCGCACGGTGCTCCCGGGCTACCGGACGGCCGGCCACTGCTTCCGGGGCTCCTGCTGCCCGCTGCCGGCCGCCCCGGCCGGCAGCGACGACGCCTGCTGCGCGGCGCGGGCCCGGCGCAGGCGGAGCCAGCCGTACTGCGCCGCGTACGCCAGCATCAGCAGCCAGACGGCGACCAGACCGTCCGCCCAGAAGTGGTTGGCGGTCATCACGACCACCGCGACGGTCAGCACGGGGTGCAGCAGGATCAGCCACCGCCAGGGCGAGCGGGCCACCGTGATCACGGCCACCGCCACCAGCACGCACCAGGCGACGTGCACCGAGGGCATGGCCGACAGCTCGTCCGCGTGCAGGCCGCCGATGCCCCCCGAGTAGACGGACTGGCCGTACTGGGTCGCGAGGTCCACGAAACCGCGGTCCGCCAGCATGCGCGGTGGCGCCACCGGGACGAACTGGATCAGCAGGCAGGCCGCCGTCACCAGCACCACGGTCGTCCGCACCCAGGCGTACCGGGCGCGGTGCCGCAGGAAGACCCAGAGCAGCACCACCAGCATCACGCCGAAGTGCATGACCGCGTAGTAGTAGTTCGCCAACCGCACCAGCAGCGGATAGGGCGTGATCACCCGTTGCCAGGACGCCTCGTCCGGCAGCCCCAGCCGCAGTTCGGTGCGATGGATCCACTCGGCCCGGTCGAGGGCGTGGTCGCTGCTCATCAGCGAGAGCTGGCCGACCAGCTGCCAGAGCGCGAAGAGCGCCAGCAGCGTGCCGGCCTCCCGCAGCACGGCGGTGAGCCCGCGGCGTGCCGGCAGCACGCGCCGGACCGCGTACGAGGCCGCCAGGAGCGCTCCTGCCGATGCTCCGGCGCTCTGCCACGAAAGGGTCAGGTTCTGCAACGCCGTGTGCCTCTCCGCCTGACGGGACTGCTTGGCTGAGAGGGTACAGCGAACCGGTTCGGAAACGCAGAAAACCCCCTGCCCGGTTTCCCGGGAGGGGGTTTTCTTGAATGATTGTTCGGCGGTGTCCTACTCTCCCACAGGGTCCCCCCTGCAGTACCA
>NZ_BAAALF010000136.1:0-23216 GCF_039528135.1 Kitasatospora nipponensis
GTGGTTGAAGAGGTCGCGCCCGATCTTGACGGCGACCAGCTGCGGCTCGCCCGGAATCCCCCAGGTCGCGGCGGTGTCATGGGCCAGGTAGAAGCTGTGCGACCCGTGCGGAGTGGTGTGGTGCTCAGCGAGGACTGCCAAGTCGGGGACGGACAGGGCGTCTTGCGCACGCCAGGAGGCATCGTCCACAGCCAGGAAGTCGTTGTCGAGGCGGAAGTCGATCACGCTCATGCCGCGAGTCCCATCTGCTCGGGCGCCGGGGTGGCCAGCAGCCGGTGGTTGGGCCGGTTCGCCGAGGTGGTGCAGGCGGCGAACGGTCCGTCGGGCGCGCGCAGATGGACCAGGGTTTGGTCCAGGTGGTCGCGGTGCCACGTGCTGGGTCCGGACAACCCGGCTTCGACGTCGGTCAGTTGCTGCCACGCCAGCCACAGGCCGTGCAGGCGAGCGACCGCCTCGGGATGCTGCTCCCACTGGGCGCACCAGGGGCGGGTGGTGCTGATCTCGCGGCCGTAGACGGGCAGGAGGAGGTGGTTCATCCAGTCGCGCAGCGCGGCCAACTCGGCGTCGTACTCCGCCCCGCCCAAGGCGAGGATGAACACGGACGTCGGGCCCGCATCCTCCTCGGCGCCGGCGGCGGGCTTGGGGCGCTGGGTTTTGGGCGTGGTGTCGTCCTCGGAGCTGAGGCGGTCGAGGAGGACGCCGTGCTGACGGACCTCGGCCATGGTCTTGGCGAGGGTGGAGGCAAGGTCGTCGAGGTCGTCGTCGGGTACGCGGAAGGGCTCTTCGGGGGTGCCCTGGGCGGGGTCGGACATGGCGGGTTGCTCCTGGCTCTGTGGGAGGACGGCATGCGGAAGAGGATCCGGGGATTCGGTGATTTGGTGCAGCCGGGAATCTGCGCTAGAGGCGCCCAGCGGCAGGGGAGTTGGGCGCGTCGGGGCTCGGGTCCTATCGCGCCGCGGTGAGGTCGGCGGCCAGGCGAAGGCCCAGGGTGACGGCCTCATCGAGGCTGTTGGTCAGGGGGTGGCCGGCAGCGGCGAACCGCCGTCGAGCCACGGGTGTTGTCACCAGCGGGACGGGATTCTTGCCACCGACGATGCCGTGGATGGCGCATCTGTCACGGCGCGAGCTGCACCTCGATGTGTCGCATGGTGATGGTTTGACTACGCTTCGTCATGGGGAGGTCCATGCCGGTCGGCAGCGGAGTCGGCCAGTGAGGAGACGCCATGTCCGAGGCCACGCCCAACGCCAAGGGCCCCGCCAAGATGCAGATGTCACCCGAGCAGTTGGCGAGCCTCGGGCTGACTGCCACTCATGAGCCAACGGCACCCGTGGCCGACCCGATGGTGCCGATCACGGTCCGTGCTCTGCCCGTCAATCGGGCGAACCTCTCGAACGGGCGGAGCTTCGAGGAGTCCGATACGGGCGTGGTCCTGCAGTGGCAGCTCCCCGAGGCCCTCGCCGCCGGGTATGACTCGCCCGAGAGCGGACACGCAGCCTTCCCTCTGGTGCCCAACCGCTGGCTGGTGGTTCGGTCCCACGGCCCGGTCAACGCACGCCGGGCCGCCGGGTGGGTCGTCCACAGTGACTACCTGGACCACGACGGTCCTCATGGGGCGCATGGCACCGCCCAGAGCTTCGCATTGAACGACGGTCTGAGCAGTCTCGCGGCGACGGAGTGGAGCCTCGACCGAAGGGTCGGCTCGTGGGTCGAAATGAGCGAACCTGCGGAAGGAGTGTTTCTCACGTCGGTTGGCCCAGGCCTGCCGACGTTCGCCGCGTACCAGCCCTACAACGAGACCGTCTTCACCGTCCACGACTCCCTGGTCTACCCCAACGGGGATCCCGCCCTCGCTGACAGGTCCGTCGGCTACCAGGTCGTCGGCTGGTACAGCGACGGCGATGCGGACATCCCGAAGGATGCCGCCGGTACCCCCGGCCTGCTGCTCGCCGACCTGGCCGAGCCGGCCGACCTCCTCAACGCCATTGGCTGGCGGCAGTCCGACGCCTCACAGACCCCGCGCACCCTGTACAGCGGTACCGCCCTCGGCGTGGCCTGGTAAGCGAAGCGGACGGCCGTCCGTAGATCCGGCCGCAGGCGCTCAGGCGCCGGCCGGATCGGGCTCGGCGCATCCTCTCAGCAGGATCTGGCCCCCCGGGGGGCGGGGGGCAGAACGGCGCTGATGCACGCAGGGCCGGGGCACAGCCACCCGAGCGGCCGCCGGTGGTGCGGAGCGTCCACGCTGACCGCCGTCGTCCTCACAGTTGCCACCTGCGGTGCGTGATTGGTCTTGTTGTCACCACTTGCCTCCGTTCGACCGCTTCGCCGAACGGAGGTTCGGTTGGGGTGGAGACGGGGAGGTTCGCATGGCGTGCGTCGGGGTCTTCGACCACGCCGTGGAGGCCGGTGCCCGAGCTGACGGTCCGTCTCCGGGGACGCAGGAGTCGACCAGGCCCACCTGGTCGGTGTGTTCGTCCGCCCCGAGCAGCGCGGCACTGGCCTGGCCCGCGCCTTGTTCGACGCGGCGATCGCGTTCGCCCATGAGCTTGACGAGCCCAAGGTCTCCCGCGTCCGCCTCTATGTGCACCAGGACAACGAGCGGGCCGAAGCCTTCTACCGAAAGATCGGCTTCACCCGTAGCGGCCGCTCCATCCCGGTCCCGGGCGACGAGTCGTCGGTCGAGCACGAACTCGTCCTCGGATAGTGCTGTGCACCCGCACAGGGTTCGCCGGGTCACTTGATCACGCGACGGGGGCGGGCCTGCCTCCCCACCGAAGTCCTTTCTCGCTGCGGATGCGGGCGCGCTCCTTGCGTTGGGCGGCCAGGACCTCGGGGTGGCGAGCGTTGGCGTTGCGCCAGCGCAGGTAGGCGTGCAGTGCACGGGTCTGGACCGCGTGGTTCGGATGGTTCGAGTTGGCGAGCGTGAACTGACGGAGCGGTCCGAAGTGCGCCTCGATCGGGTTGGCCCAGGAGGTGTTGGTGGGTGTGAAGCAGAGGTGGACGTTGTTGTTCGTGGCCCAGCGGAGGATCTTCTTGCCCTTGTGGGCAGAGAGGTTGTCCAGGATCACGTAGATCGGGGCGCCGTCCGGGCGGGCGGCCCTGATCGACCTGAGCGCGGCCAGGGTGTTCGCGGTGCCCTTTCGGCGCCGGTTGACGCCCCACAGGGTGTCGTCGCCGATCGAGTAGCAGCCGTGGAAGTACGTGACGCCGTGGGTGCGCTTGTAGATCGCCGGGAGCCGGTCAGGCTGGGCCCGTTCGGCCCAGCAGTTGCCGGCGTTGGGGCGGATGCCGAGCGGGCCGAACTCGTCGAACGCGAACGTGCGGTCCGGGAAGCGGTCCAGGACGTGTTCGATCCGGTCGAGTTTGGCGTCGTAGTCGGGGTGGACTCCTTCCACGTCTTGGTTCGCTGGAAGGTGACGCCTCGTCGGGCGAGCAGGCAGCGCAGGGCCTCGCGGCCGATGCGGATCACCCGGCCGTGCACGCGCCGCAGGTAGGCGAGCAGTTTGCGGATGGACCAGCGGGTGAAGGGCTGTCCGAGCTTGGGCGGGCGGGTGGTGGCCGTCTGGACGACGAAGTCCTCGTCGTCAGTACTGAGCAGGCGGGGACGGCCTCCCGCCCATAGAGGGTCCAGGCAGGCCAGGCCAATCTCGTTGAAGCGATGGATTACGTCCCGCACCGTGTCCTCGTCCGCCTGGACCAGCTTCGCGATCACCGGCACCCGGTTCCCGCCGGCCGAGGCCAGCAGCATCATCGCCCGCCGGTAGCGCACCGTGTTCGTACTGCCTCGGCGCACGATCCGCTGTAACTGCCGACCCTCCTGATCGGCCAGCCTCCGGACCCTAACCGGCTCCGCCACCACGCCTCCCCACACCGAATCGGACCTCGCACAATCCAATTGGTTCAGCCGGGGCCGTCGCAAATCCGGCGAACGTTCTCGGTGACAGCACTAGGCGACGTTGTGATGGTTGACCTGGCCTTGGCAGCGCGGGTGGAGTGGTCGATGTAAACGGGTGGATCTTCCTCTTGTCGGTGTCTCAACTGATCAGGACGGCGGAGAAGGGCTCGGGTCGGACGGAACGCTCGGCAAGCGTGATCGCCAGACGGTTCGGAATCCGGCTCGCGACGCGCGCGAGCAGGGCGTTGGCCGTGCCGTCGACGACGTCCGGGTAACCCGAGTGCAGGGCGCGGAGGGTGGAGTCGACGACCTGCTCGGGAGTGCGGCGCGAGCCCACCGAAGCGGCCTCGCCGGCGATGTCGAAGAAGGCCGTGTCGGTCGCGCCGGGGCACACCGCCAGCACCCGCACGCCGCTGCCGCGGGTCTCGGACCACAGCGCGCGGGTGAAGGACAGGACGTACGCCTTGGTCGCCGCGTAGACCGCCATGTGCGGCACCGGCTGGAAGGCCGCCGTACCGGCGACGTTGATGACGGTCCCGCGCCGCCGCGCCACCATCCCCGGAAGCAGCAAGGTGGTCAGCTCGGTCAGTGCCGTGACGTTCACCCCGATCTGCTGGGACACCGTCACCAGCCTGGACTGGGCGAGGTCGCCGTGGACACCCAGGCCGGCGTTGTTAACGAGGACGTCGACCTTCAGGCCGCGCCGGTCCAGCGTCGAGACCAGGCTGGCGGCGGCACCGGGAAGGGACAGGTCGGCCGCGACCACGTCCACCTCCACGCAGTACCGCGCGCGCAGCTCGTCCGCCAAGGTCGTCAGCGCGATCCGGCGCCGCGACACGAGGACCAGATCGCTACCGTCCGCAGCCATCCGCGTTGCGAAGGCCCTCCCGATGCCCAAGGAAGCACCCGTCACCAGAACGCGCTGTCCGTCGAAGGGGAACCTCATCAAAAACTCCTTAATTAAACCGTCGTGCTGGTCTATTTAATTATCGATATCATGCCGCCATGGCACGCGAGCGCAGGACCAGTAACCCGACCAGGCGGGTCGGCCGCCCGTCCGGCCCCACCGCACACGGGGCCGCCTCCCGTGACTGCATCCTCGAAGCGGCCGCCGGAGTCTTCGCGCGGCTGGGCTACGACCGCGCGCGGATGGCCGACGTCGTCACCGAGAGCGGACTCACCAAGGGCTCGGTCTACTTCCACTTCGAGAGCAAGGAAGCACTTGCGATCGCCGTGCTCGCCGCCAAGCACACTCAGAGGCTCGACCGTGTCCACGCCCGGCTCGCCGCCGCCCCGGAAGGCACCGACCGGCTCGAGGCGCTGCTGCCGACCATGCTCGACATCCACCGCGACGACCCGGACGCCTGGGCCATCGCCCGGCTGATCCAGGACATGGCGGCCAGCCCCGAAACCCGCCCGATGGCCGCCGAACTGACGCGGACCTGGATCGACGACGTCGCCTCCCTCGTCCGCGACGCCCAGGAAGCCGGAGGCAGGGGCAGAACGACCGGACTCGATCCGGTCCTGCTCGCCACCGTCCTCGTCGGCGCCTTCGACGGGCTCAAGAACACCGTCGACGTCCTCAGCTCCGACGCCGAGGAGGCGGACGCACAGCTCCGCGCCAGCGGACAGGTGCTGCTGGCGATGCTGCGGGCCGTCCTGGGGCAGCCGTAAGCCCAATACCTCACCGGCGCCGACCGCCGCCGAACCCAACCCGGCCGAGGAATCCCGCTGCTCGACCAACTGCGATCGCGGCGGCGACATCGCATACGACAGCCGGCATGTCGGCGCGGCGACCACTTGGCCGACGCGCCGACTCGGCCGCGGCGATCCTCGGGCCAGCACTCGACACGCTCAGGCGGCGCGCTGGCGAGAGCGACGTACCGCCCTCGCCAGATCCAGGATGCGCCGTTCAGGCCACCGCATCGGGTACGCGGCGGTGTGGTCAGATCGTGCGGCTGCCGTCTCCGACTTGGTGCCAGGTCAGGGGCGGGCGGCTCGCTCGGCCCAGGGCCGTGGGGTCTTTGTCCCGAGCCAGCGGGCGAGCGCGTCGTTGACGGCGGTGGACCGTTCGAGCTGGGCCCAGTGGCCCGCCTCGATGGATTCCTCGGTGAGGTCGGTGCAGTACCGCCGGGTGGGCTGCGCGAGGTCGGACACGGAGGTGTCGGCAACCTGGTCGTAGAACGCTTCGAGGAACAGGACCGGCATGTCCAGCCGTCCGCCGTTCAGCGAGGTGTCGCTGTAGGCGCGGTTGGCCTCGTCGTTGAGGTAGTAGGCGATCGAGGCCGCGAATCCGGTACTCGTCAGGGAGGCCGTCAGGTCGGCGGCCAGTTCCTCGTCCAGGACCTGGGTGTCGAGCGGAAGGTCCGGGACCGCGTCCGCGCCTCCGAACCATCCCCCGTTGCAGCTGATCGCCGAGGTCAGACCCGGCTTGCCGTGAGCGGCCGGATTTCCCGCGCGGTAGAAGGCCTTCACGGTGTTGGCCGGCCGTGCACCGAGAACCTGTACGGCTCGCTCCGCCTCGGACGCGTAGTAGTGCATGTAGTCGAACTGCGCGTAGGGATGGGTGTCCGGCGGATAGATCGAGCGGTTGACGTGTTCGAGGAGGGTCTCCACCCCGCGTTCGAGCGTGCGGTAGGGAACGCAGATGCTGGCCACGGCTGCGCAGCGCTCAGGATGGTGAGCGGCAAGGCCCCAGACGGTTGCGCTGCCCCAGTCGTGGCCGATCCAGACGGCCTGTTCGCGGCCGAGTCCGTCGAGCAGGTCCACCATGTCAGCCACGAGGTGCTCCTGGGCGTACGCTTCCCGCTGCTGGTGCATGGTGGAGTGTCCGTAGCCGCGCAGGTCGGGCGCGATCACGCGGTACCCCATGGCGGCGAAGGCCGTCAGTTGGTGCTTCCAGGTGCGGCCGTTGGCTGGCCAGCCGTGGATGAGGACGAGCAGCGGGCCGTCCTCGGGGCCGGCGGCGAGGTAGGCGGTCGTGTGACCTTCGCCGATGATCATGCCCTCGACCAAGGTGAGCGCATCAGGTGTGGCGGGCGTCCGGGTGCCGGTGGGGTTCATCGGAGCGACTCCAGGATGGTGGCGTTGGCGAGGCCGCCGGCCTCGCACATGGTCTGCAGGGCGTAGCGGGCGCCGCGCTGGTGCATGGCGTGGACGAGGGTGGTCATCAGGCGGGTGCCACTGGCGCCGAGGGGGTGGCCGAGGGCGATGGCGCCCCCGTTGACGTTGACCTTCGCCGGATCGGCTCCGGTCTCCTGCAACCAGGCCAGGGCCACGCTCGCGAAGGCCTCGTTGACCTCGAACAGGTCGATGTCGTCCAGTCGCAGGCCGGCGCGCTGCAGGACCCGCTCGGTGGCCGGGATGACGCCGGTGAGCATCAGGAGTGGGTTGGAGCCGGTGACGGCGAAGCTGTGGAGGCGGGCCAGGGGACGCAGGCCGAGGCGGGCCGCGGTCTCGCTGCTGGTGATCAGGACGGCGGAGGACCCGTCGTTGACCGGGCTGCTGTTGCCGGCGGTGACGGACCAGTCGATCTGCGGGAACCGTGCGGCGAAGGCGGGGTCGGCGAACGAGGGCGCGAGCTTGGCGAGGATCTCGGGCGTGGTGCCGGGGCGCACCGACTCGTCGGTGGCGACGGTGCCCGCGCCCGTCCCGAGGGGTGCGAGTTCGTCAGCGAACAGACCGTCGGCGTGCGCCCTGGCCGCCTTGTGGTGGGACAGCGTGGCGAAGTCGTCCATCTGGGTGCGGGTCAGGGACCATGTGGCGGCGATGAGTTCGGCGCTGACGCCCTGCGGGACGAGCCCGTCGGGGTAGCGGGCGGCGATGGACGGTCCGAAGGGGTCCACGCCCTTGGGGACGTTGGACCACATCGGCACGCGGCTCATCGACTCCACCCCGCAGGCGACCACCACGTCGTACGCTCCGGAGATCACCCCCTGCGCGGCGAAGTGAACGGCCTGCTGGGACGACCCGCACTGGCGGTCGACCGTGGTCGCCGGCACGGACTCCGGGAACCCGGCGGCGAGCCAGGCGTACCGGGTGGTGTTCATCGCCTGCTCGCCGACCTGGTCGACGCAGCCCCCGATCACGTCGTCGACGAGAGCGGGGTCGATGCCGCTGCGGTCGATCAGTGCGCGAATGCTGTGGGCGAGCAGGTCGACGGGGTGGATCCCGGCCAGGGCGCCGCCGGGTCTTCCCTTGCCGATCGGTGTCCGGACAGCCTCGACGATGACGGCGTCGCGCATGGCTGCCGCCTCCTTTCCGTGGTGGGTGGGTGTGCCATGAGGGTTGTGTCTTCCCGGGCCGCCGAAGGGTCGCTGCCGGCGACGGCGGAGACGGTCGTGGGTATGCGCTAGCGGGAATACACCTGCTGCAGGGCCACCCGACCCGTGGCCGGCGATGCCCCCGTCCCACCTGGTTCGCACCCGGCGGACGCGTCGATGGTCCGGCCTCCCATACCCACACCCTCGGGGTGGGTTGGACAACTGAACTCACCATAGAGGAGTGGGTTGGGAAAGCCAACCCTGGTGTTCCGCAGTGCAATTCATGGCCGCAGCCCCAACTACCCGCCCCTGTTCGATCGCCGGCACGCTGGCAGCGGTTGGCGAGAGGCTCGCGATCGCCACATCAACGGCGTGCCGGCGACCGTCTTCGAGCATTCCTGCGGTGCGATCCTCGTCCCGGCCGTCGTCTGCTGCGCCTGCGGCGAGGAGGTGGAATATGGCTCACTTGCGCGCACTTCACCACCTCGGGCCGGACCGGCGCCGGAAATACGGCTTTGGGCTTCGTATGCCGTGGGCTCGGCCTTGAAGTGGCCAGCGGCGAATTCGCGTGCTTCGCACGTGAGCACACACCACCGTCATCACCCTCGGGGCCGGTTACGACCCGGCGATCCGTTCGACGGGGGCGGTGAGCTGCCGGCAGGATTGCGATCACCCGTGCCCCGGGGCGTCAGCGCCGGCTCGATCGGTTCCACCGACTGCATTCGCCTACGGGAAAGGTGCGCCTGGACCTTGAGGTGAGACGACCCGAATGGGCCGGATCTCCACACGCCAGGCACACCTTTCGCCAGCTGTGCCAGCAGGTCGCCGGCTCGGCCCGCAGCTCGACAGGATACGTTCCGGCCCTACTGACCGTCCTCGTCGGCCTGTACCACCAGGCTCCGCACGCACGCCTCCGCGCCCCCCAGAAGGTGGGCGGGAACGAGCCAGTAGTCATAGACGCCACCCTGCTTGGAGTTGTAGCCGCAAAGCACCGCCACGCCCGTGCCGAGTTCATCCTTGAGGGTGCTGGCTAGCCAGCCGACGAAGCCGCTGTTGTCGTCGGCCTCCGGGAAGTGGAATGCGAAGACTCCGAAGACCTCTTCCTCCTCGCCGTGCGCCGGCTCAAGGACTGACCAGCTCTCCTGATCTCGCACGAGAGCCAGGACGTCGCCGGACGCCTGCGGCAGCGGTCCCGCCGGATGCTCGTGGTAGGCCCAAGTTCCGGGCAGGACCCGAAGCTCTGCCTTGGCCAGTACGCGCCGTAGCCGGGCGTGCGTTTCCTGTGGTGTTTCGTGACTGATACTGACCATGGAACCTCCAAGAAGTTGCGCCGGTATGTGCCGAATTGGCCATGGATATCCCACCACGGCTTCCGTGGCTGCGAAAGCCGGCGTCAGCGAGGCGGTACCGGAAAGAGCATGCAGCTGCTAGTGGCGTGAGCCAACAGGCGCTCCTCGGAGTCCAGGAGTTCGGCCTGAGCAAGGGCCGTGCGCCGCCCCTTGTTGAGGAGGGTGCCGACCGAGCGGATCTTGCCGGTGTCGACGGTGACCGGGCGCAGGAATTTCACGTTCAGATCGAGAGAGGTGTACCCCGTGCCGGCGGGAAGCGCGGATTGGACCGCACAGCCGGCCGCCGAGTCCAGCAGTGAGGCGTAGACCCCGCCGTGGACGCTGCCGATGGGGTTGTAGTGCTGCTCCCCGGGCTCCATGGCGAACACCGCACGGCCGAACTCGACCTGTTCCAGGGTGAATCCGAGGGTCGCGGTCAGTGGGGGCGCAGGCAGCTCGCCAGTGAGTAGTCGCCGCAGGAACTCCAGTCCGCTCTCGTTCCCGACGGCCGATGCGGAGAGACCGGGATCCTGCCAGCTGTACGTCCGCGACCTGGTCATGCCGTGCTCCTTTGTGGCTGACTTCTTGATCCGAAGCTAGCGATCCGTCCTTTTGGCTGTCAATACCGAAGTCAGCCTAGGATGGCTTCATGACATGGCTGGAGACGAGCACCGAGAACTGCACCGTCCAGCGGGCCGTCGACCTCATCGGCGAGCGCTGGGCGCTGCTCGTGCTGCGCGACGCGATGAACGGCGTGCGCCGCTTCGACGACTTCCGCCGGCACGTCGGAATGTCCGAGGCCGTACTCTCCGACCGGCTGCGCAAGCTCGTCGCCGCAGGGATCCTCGTCTCCACCCCCTACCGCGAGCCCGGCAGCCGTACCCGGCACGAGTACCTGCTCACCGAGAAGGGCTGGGACCTGTGGTCGGCGGTCCTCGCGCTCAAGCAGTGGGGAGACCGCTGGGCAGCGGATCCGGACGGCCCCCCTCTGGAGATCCTCCACCGTGACTGCGACGCACCCCTTGAGGTGGTCGTCCAATGCGCCGACGGGCACGGGCCGCTCACTGCGCGCGAAGCGCGGGCGAATCCGACGGCCTCGGCCCGCCGGCTACCGTGACGCCGGCTTCCACTTCCTTCTCGACTTCCTTCACGGCTTGCTTCTCGGCCCGCGCGGACCGGGCCTGCCGACGGCCGTTCGGTCGAGGGGTCACATCGTGGGTTCGAGGTGCGCCCAGGGGCGTTCGGCCTCGATCTGGGCGGCGAGGGCGAGCAAGGTCGCCTCGCTGCCGAGCGGACCGACGAACTGGACGCCGAGCGGAAGTCCGCTCGTGGTGCGGTGGGTTGGCACGCTCATCGCCGGGCGTCCGGTGATGTTGGCTAGCTGGGTGTAGGGAGTCGGGGCCAGGTTGGCGATCACAGCGCGGTCCCAGGCCTTGGTCCGGCTGAGCGCGCCGAGCAGACCCACCCGCATCAGGACGCGGGCGGCTGCGCGCACGGGGCGGGGGGTGTCAAGTTCGCCGATGCGGACCGGGGGCCTGGCCAGCGTGGGGGTGAGTAGCAGGTCGTAGCCGGCATGGAAGGCCGCGAGCTGCCGGTTGTAGACGTTCCACCGGTTATGGGCCTCGTAGTACTGGACGGCCCCGAGCCCGCGGCCGGCGGCAGCCAGGACCTGGGTGTCGAGTTCGAACGCCTCGTGCCCGACGCCTTCGGTGCGGCGGATCTCGTCGAGGGTGTGGGCGACCCGGGTGGTCCACATGGTCAGGAAGTCGAAGGCGAGCTGGCGCTCGTCGATGGCGGGGTCGGCGGCCTCGACGTCGTGGCCAAGGCCGGCGAGCAGGGCCGCGGCGTCCTCGACCGCGCGGGCGGCCTCGGGATCGACCTCGGTGCCGATGGGGGAGCGGGTGGCGAAGCCGATGCGCAGTCTGCGCGGGGTGCGGCGGGCGAGTTCGGAGTAGGGCAGCTCGGGCCGCGCGTGCAGGTAGGGGCCACCCGGGTCGGGCCGGGCGGTGAGGACGTCGAGCATGAGCGCGCTGTCGCGCACGGTGCGGGAGATGACGCCGTCGGTGGCGGCGCCCATCAGGTACTCGGCGGCGGTGGGGCCGGCGGGCAGCAGTCCGCGCCCGGGCTTGAGACCGAAGAGGCCGCAGCAGGCGGCCGGGATCCGGATCGAGCCGCCGCCGTCGTTGGCACCCGCGACGGGGACGATGCCGGCCGCGACGGCAGCGGCTGAGCCGCCGGAGGAGCCGCCGGGGCTGCGGGTGAGGTCCCAGGGGTTGCGGGTGGGGCCGTTGGCCTCCGGCTCGGTGACGGCCTTGGAGCCGAACTCCGGGGTGTTGGTCTTGCCGAGCACGACCAGGCCCGCGTCGAGCCAGCGACTGACCACGGCACTGTGCTCCGCCGCGAGGCGGTGGCGCAGCGAGCGGCTCCCGCTGCCGGTGGGCAGGCCGGCGTAGTCCTGCATCAGGTCCTTGAGCAGGAAGGGGACGCCGGCGAACGGTCCGCGCAGTCGTTCCTTCGCCCGTTGCCTGGCGAGGTCGTACATCGGCCGGACGATCGCGTTCAGCCTGCCGTTGACGGCTTCGGCTCGAGCGATCGCGGCCTCCAGCAGCTCGGTCGGCGACGCCTCGCCGTCCGCGACCAACCGTGCCAGGCCCACCGCGTCGTGGGACCGGTAGTCGTCGTAGTCCATCGCCACGCCCCTAAAACTAGACACCGTAGGTTTGTTGAGTGGGACCGTACACTAGGCGACACCGGCCGTTGAACCCCCTGTCCGCAGGAAATCGAGCCGGCGCCCGCGGGCGATCCCGGTGAGGAGAGAGGTCGGAGATGGGCAGGCCACCGAAGCGACTGGTGACCCGGGAGGGCATCATGCGCGCCGCGCTCGAACTGGTCGACGACCAGGGGCCGGGCGCACTGTCCGTCACCGCTGTGGCGGCCCGACTTGGCGTCAAGGGACCGTCGATATACACCTACGTCTCAGGGCTCGACGAGGTCATCGAAGGCATCCACGAGCTCATCGTCGACGAGATGGACCTCACCCCCGGTGTCCAGCCCTGGACAGCCGCGCTCGACACCTGGGCCCGGTCCTACCGCGCTGCCTTCGCCGCTCATCGTCGCGCTGTGCCGCTGATCGCCCCCAGGCCGATCCGGGCCATGTCCGCGTTGAAGGGCTACGCCCTGGCGTTCGCCGTACTGCGTGAGGCGGGCTGGCCAGAGGAGCACCTGCTGCCGGTGGTCCGCTCCGTCGAGTACTTCCTGATCGGCTCCGCGCTCGACCTCAATGTCCCGGCCCAGTCGAAGCTGCCGGACGAGGACCTCCCACCCGGCCTCGACCCCCTGTTGAACCCGCCGCACAACCACAACGAGCTGGCCTTCGAAACCGGACTCGCCGCGCTCACCTGCGGGCTCAAGGACGCCCTGGACGGCATTCAGCTCGCCCGAAACGCCTGAACCGGAGTCAGGCCCGAACGCAGCGCCCGTGCCGGACGCCGCCCACCGGCACCCCGCGTGATGACCGGTGGGTGGCCGGGCCGTGGCCGCGTGTGCCCGGACGGCGGGCGGAGCGCATGCCGTCGAACCGGAGCGCTCCTGTCAGGACTGCTCGACCTCGACCGAGCCGAGGAGCTTGCGCAGGATCGCATCGAGCGCGGCGCGCTCGGATGCGGTGAGCGGGGCGAGCAGGTGGGCCTCGTTCGCGGCATGGTCGGTCATGGCCGCGTCGACCGCGACCATGCCCTGGTCGGTGAGGGCGACCTGGAAGCTCCGGCGGTCGGTGGGGTCGAGCCGCCGCTCCACCAGGCCAGCCGCCTCCAGCCGGTCGAGCCGGCTGGTCATGCCGGCGCGGGACATCATCAGGGTCGCCGCCAGCACGGACGGGATCAGTACGTAGGGCGCGCCGGATCGGCGCAGCGCGGCCAGCACGTCGAACTCGCCCCGCTGCAGCCCGTGCTGCTTGAAGACGTCCTCGACGGCGCGCCCCGCGAGCATGGCGAACCGCCCGAACCGTCCGGCGGTGCCGATGGCCGAGAGGTCCAGTTCCGGCCGTTCGCGCTGCCACTGCTCCACGATCACGTCCAGTTCGTCCATGCCGGGATTCTATTCGATGAAATATAGTTAGCTGTAGTACTATCAGTCATGGAATCACCTACGAGGGATTGGGACCTGCCATGTCGTTGATGGGGCACGAGGCCGTGCTGGTGCGGAGCGAGGAGGCCGAGACGCTCGGCCTGGGCGGGAACACGGCACGGCTGCTGGCCGACGCGAGCGCCACCGGCGGCGCCCTGAGCACCCTGCGGATGACGCTGGCGCGCGGGGCGGACGGGGCCACCCCGCACTACCACACCGGCTCCTCCGAGCTGTTCTACGTCACCGAGGGTGCGTTGCAGGTGCTGGTCGGCGAGGACGTCGTCACCGCGCACTCCGGAGACCTGCTGGTCGTGCCGCCGCACCTGCCGCACGCCTTCGCCGCGGCGCCGTCCTCCGGGGCGGACCTGCTGATCGTGATCACTCCCGGCGTCGAGCGCTTCGAGTACTTCCGTACCCTGGACCGCCTCCAGCGGGGTGAGGCCACGTTGGAGGAACTGCTCGCACGTCAGGACCGTTTCGACAACCACTTCCTGGACGCCCCGATCTGGCGCGAGGCCCGCGAGGCGGGGAGGTCGGCCTGAGGTTCCGGAGGAGACGTCAACGGCGAGGGCGGCACGTCGTTCTCGCCGGCGCGCCGTCCGTGCGTGTCGAGCGCCCTCGAGGATCGCCGCGGCCAATCCGCCTGCCCGCTACCAGCGGACCCGGGCCTGCGAGGGGTGGGCTTCGGAGCAGCGTCCGGTCGCTATGTTTCGGACGCCGTCGCGCGTACACCACCAGAGCTGTGCACGTGGTCCGTGCTCCGCAGGTGTTCCGGTGAGTGGGGGCCGTCGGCGAGATGCTCCTGGAGCCGGGTGTGGCGGAACTGGTGGACGGCGCCGACCTGGCGTAGGGCTCCTCGGTGGTAGGCGTCGTCGAGGAGGGCCGGAGTCGCCCAGGGGAGCTGTCAGGTGTCACCTTGAGTCGCGGAGCCGATGGCGCGGGGTGCGGGTGGGCCGGCTCGTCGTCAACGTCGTCCGGCACCCAGGTCCAGTGCCCGTCGGTGAAGGCCCTGGTCCACAGCCACAGGTGACCGTTGCCCCGGCTCTTGTCCGACCGGTGCAGTTGCTCCTCGCTGGCCCGCCGCGTTCCGAGGCCCGGGCGACCCGGCCGGCGGTGCACGGTTCGGGGACGGCTCCGTCCCTCTTGCGGGCGCCGAGGTCGTGGCTGGGCGCCAGCGAGGACACCGTCCCCGACTATGGATACGCCGGCCGTTCGGAGGGTCGGCAGCCGAAGCGCAGCTCGAGGCGCGCCGCGGTGCTGAGCGGCGAGCTGAAGTAGATCATGCACCGTGTCGACGGGTCGTCATGGGGGCATCGGCAATCACGTCGCTCCAGCACCAGCGGCAGACCGAAGCGCTGGTCGGTGAGCAGGTCGATGACCTGATCGTGGGGGGCGCTGTGGCCCCGGTAGCTGGCCTCGAAGACCCAGTGTTCGAGCACTGCGTCACCGGCCCGCCATCCGGTGACCCACCGTGGGCTATCTGTGGTCTGGAAAATCGCGATGCGCCGCAGGACGCCGCTCGGCAGCCAGAGGGGGCAGTCGGGGCCATCCAGGTCGCGGTACCAACCGAGGTGATCGCTCTCCGCGTCGGTCAGCGTGCCTTGGGCGCCGGTCCACAAGGGTGGGGCGTCGTCGAACTGCTCCGTGTCCGCGAGAACTTGGGCAGTTGCGGACCACTGCGACCAGGAGACGCCCCGCAGAGTGACGGCGGCAGCGGTCCCCGCCAGGAAGAGCGTCACCGCGCCGCCGGGGGAGCGGCGGTGGCGGAGTCCGGGAATCCCGCTGATCCCGCGGTGGTTGCCGACCGGCAGTGTGCGGGCGACGAGGTCGTGGAGCAGCTTGGTGGTGTTCTCCACGGTGATGACCAGGTGGTCGGGCGTGGGGTGTACGGCTCGGATCCCGCACGGGTAGCGGGGGGTCTCGTTCGGCCAGGCGAGGGCCTGGAGGAGCAATGACTCCAGACTCACCTGGTCGGGGTGCGCGGCGTCGGGGATGGGGCCGCCGTCGAGCCGACGGGCCACCTCGCGCTGCGCGGTGTTGGCGGACTCGCCGGTGTAGAGCCGGCGCCGGCGCAGGAGCCGGCCGAGGTTGGTGGCCACAGGATGCCTTCCGGCGCGCCCCGGCCATGGCGCGGTGAAGGTGATCCGATACCACTTGGTGTCGGTGGGATGGTCCGGGGTGTGGTCACCAGTGGCTGGGGGATGCGAGCGCGTGGGCCGGTGCTCGCCAGCAGGGCCGCCGGGGTAGCCATCTGGATCGAACCACGCGCGGGCTCGAAGTGCCGGCAGGCACGCCGCAGCCTTCACCACAGCCGGCGACTGGCCCGCCAAGCCGGACGCCCGCCCCCGCCCGGGCAGGGGGTGGGGCGGTGTCGGTCATGAACTGTCACCCCGTTGCTGGGCGCGGAGGTGGCGACGCACCCGTGAGGCGACGGCCGTCGATGCTTTGGCCAAGGACCCGGTGGGCGTGCCGACCGAGGCGGTCGGGATGGTCTTCGCCGTGGTCGAGGGGGGCGGTGGTGAAGGGAACGCGGCGTCCCACAGGGACCGGAAGTAGGTGATGTCGCCACCGAGAACGTGCAGGAGGTGGGTGATCGCGCCCCAGTCGCCGAGGTCCTGGCCCGCGATCAGGGCGGTGACGTGGTCGGGCGTCAGGCTCCAGCCGGTGGCGACAGCGATGTCGTAAGCGGTGAGGGTGCCGGCACGCACGTGCTGAGTGCCCAGCGCCGAGCGAAGCGCATCCATCGCGGCTTCGGGCCGCAGATCGGCGGGTGAGGGAGCCGAGCGCCGCGCGTCGTACTCCCGCAGGCGCTCCGCCTCCCAGACGCTGCGCACCACGGCCGGGTCCGCGCCGCAGGCCCGCACGAGTCGTTCGGTCAGCTGCCAGGTCGGTACCCTCTCGCCCTTCAGGACTCGCGAGAGGTAGGAGGCCGAGCAGCCGCTTTTGATGCTGAGCTCACGCTGAGACTGCTGGGTGGCGCGCACGAGCATCGACAGTACGGCCGCCAGCCGGTTGTAGGCGGGGCGGGCGTCCACGTCCGGCAGTGGCGGCTGGGAGCCTGTCCGTACGGACGTCAGAGCGTTCGGCGGTCCGGGTTCCGTGCTGACGGGGCGTTGGCGGGCGAACTGGGCGAGGCGGTGTGAGATGTTGTCGGGCCGGAAGCGATGGCGTGCGCCGTCCTCGCTCATGCCCAGGCTGGTGGCGACCTTCGCCCATGCGGTGCGGCGTTGACGCGCGCGGTGGACCAAGCCGGCGGTCAGGGCATCCAGTTGGGTGCGGAGCTGGACGGACAGCAGGAGCAGGGAGTCGTGCCCGTCGGGTTGCAGGGTCGGCTCGCTGAGCTCGCGGGTCAGCTGGCGCAGGGCCTGGTGCATGTCTTTCGCGACCTCCGCCAGGACGACATCGTCGCGGTCGGTGATTCCCCCTGACAGCGGACTCGGGGGGCCGGCGCTCTCCGGGCGGGATCCCCTTGGTCGGGCCCCCGGGGCCCCGGGGGCGGGGCAGGGCGAGGCGCAGTTGTTGGGGTGATGTCCGTCGAGACGGCGAGCGGAGCAGTTGTGCTGACACGGCGGTGTGGTCACGGTGGCGCGGCCTTTGTAGTGGATGTTTGATCGATTCCTGCAGGGCGGCGGGTCAACATCTGAACCCGGAAGCATGAAACTTCGTCCGCTTTCACCGAACTCCCCTACACGGCAACGCCGTTCTGCTAAGGGAGATAGCCTGAACGAGCGCATCGTCGGCACCCACGCCTGGAGCCTGACCGACATCGCCAACGCCCACCACCAGGGCGGCACCGCCGCGGTGCGGAGCCTGCTCGCCGGCGAATCCGCCCCGGCCGGCACCGGACCCGTCGGCGCGGCCGATCCGGCCCCCGCGTGCCGCGGTGACGAGCCGCCAGGACCGGCGAGCGCGCCAGCAGGAGCCGGCCGGCTGTTCCATGCGAGCCCGGGGAGCGCAGGATGACCGTGGGCGGCAGGCAGGAGATCGACCAACTGCTGGAGCTCAAGACGCTCTACCGGCTCCGCGCGGCCTAGGGGATCCTCGGGCTGCGGAAGAAGTACGGCGACCAGCGGCTGGAAGCGGCCTGCACCAAGGCCCTCGCGGTCGGTGACCCCTCCTACCGCACCATCACGGGCATCCTGATCGCAGGCACCGAGACCGACCCCGAACCGGAGACCGGCAACGCCGGGTGCGCGGCCTTCCTCCACGGGCCCGAGGGCCTGTTCGCGGACATGCGCCGCAGGTAGCGGCCGTGCGCCCGCGCCGACGTGCTCTGACAGCGCGAGCACGCCGCCTCGACCGCCCGAACTCGGGCGTGCAACGTGATCGCGCGTGTCGATCGCTCGACCAACTCCACCACAACGCCGGACCGATTCGGAGGAGTCCGGTTCTGGGTCAGGGTTGGGGGAGGGCTGCGAGTTCGGTTTCGGTGGCGATGGTGTGCGGGTGGTGGGGGCCGAAATGCTGGTGCCAGGCGGTGGCGCAGCGGGTGAGGTGTTCCCTGGCTTCGGTGTGGTGCTGTTGGGCAGCGAGGACGCTGCCGAGGGTGGTGGCGGCTTCCAGACTGCGGTGGTGACTGGGGCCTTGGTGGGCCTTGGCGGCTTCGACTGCTTGGCGGGCTTGGAGCTCGGCTTCGTCCGGTCGGTTGAGGCCGAGCAGGGTCTGGGCGGTGAGGGTGTGGAGCAGGCTGGTGTACTCGTTGTCGCGGTCTTGCAGGTATGCCGCAGCGGTGTCGGTGAGTACCTGGAGTGCTTCCTCGTGGCGGCCTTGGCCTTTCAGGCTGAGGGCGAGGCCGAGGAAGGGGGTGGTGTCGGCGCGGTGGGCGAGGGCGGCCCGCACAATGGCCTCGGCTTCTTCGTGGCGGCCGGTGCTGTTGACGGCGAAGGCCTGCGCGCCGCTCACGGCCCCTCGCAGTGGGTCCTCGTCGGGTAGGGCGACCAGCAGGGCGTGGTGTTCCTGCTCGACCAGGTCGTGCTCTCCCAGGAGGGCAAGGTGCTGGAGTCGGTCAACGCGGACTGACAGCAGCAGTCTGGCGTCCTGGCCGTGGATGGCTGTGGCGGCGGTCAGGAGAGCGGTGTGTTCGTCTGCGGCCTCGCGGTGGCGGCCGAGGCTGCCCAGAGCCCGGGCCCGCAGATTCGACGCCTGTAGGCGCAGCCCGTCCCTGGCGGGGTACACGGTCAGGATGATGCGTGCCAGCTCCTCGGCCTGCGCGGGGCGTCCGGAGGCGAGTAGCGCGCGACCCATGTGAAGTCGCACCCCGTTGCTGGTCTCGTGACGCTCTCCCCAGGAGGTAAGGGCCAGAGGGAGGAGTCCGCGCAGCTCCGCCACCGCCTCCTCAAGGCGTCGCAGCTCGATCAATGCCCATGCCAGGCCGCTGCGCGCGCTCAGAGTGCTTTGAGCGGTTGCGCCCAGTTGCTCGGTCCGCAGGTGGATGACCTGGCGCAGGACGGGTTCGGCCTCCGCCCATGAACCGCCGGTTAGTAGGCGGTTTGCTTCCTGGGTCAGGGACTCGGTCAGCCGAGGGTCGTGGTCGCGTGCTCGGTTCCGCCGCCACGCCAACATGTTCGCTCCCCCGCCCGGGACCTGATGTGGCGATGATCGTACTTGCGTGCGCATTGGGCTGGAGGCGGTGGAGGTCCGGATCGTCGGCGTGGTCGTGGAGGGGCCGTAGGCTCTGGTGGCGTAGGCGATCAGCGCTTGTCGCGGTCGCGGCCTGGTCAGCGTCCTCGCTCGCTGAGAGTGCTGGCTTGGGGCGTTGACACTCCTGTGAGACAGACTGCCTGTCATGACAACGGCTGATCACGACGTCCTGGCCTCATGGAGTCGCATCAATTCCCGGCTCACGGCGCACACCCGGGGCGGACGAGCGAGGCCGGCCTGCGATGCCGCGCGCCTGGACGCGTTCGAGGCGGACCTCGGCCTGCCGCTGCCCGCCGACCTGCGGGCCTGGTGGCTGCTGCCCGACGTCACCGAGAGCCACTGGATTCCGGGCGAGTTCGCTCCGGTCTCGCTGGACGAGGCCCTGGAGACTCACGAGATCTGGCTCTTGGTCGCGGAGCAGGAAGGCGACTCGTTCGACGCGAACGGTCAGCCCGAGAGCCGCTACCTGCGCGAGTACATGCCCATCGCGCTGAGCCCCGGCGGCGACGGCCTGATCGTCGACCTGCGCCCTGGTGACACCCACGGCGCGGTGCTCCTGTGGGACCACGAGACCTGGATCCTGGATGTCCCCCGGTGGATCTCGGTCACCTCGATGCTCCAGGACATCACCCAGGCACTGGAGGTCGGCGCGCCCGGCCTGCCGAGCAGTGCGGCCGTCGGCGGATCCCGGGAACCCAGCAGCGTCACAGTCGCGGTCATACCCGCCCGGGGGTGAACGTACTGCCTGGGTGGGTGAAGGTTCGTTCACCCTGAACGGATCTTCACCGGCGCGGTTCACGTGCCGATCGTTCACCCTGAACGGACTTCCTCATACGACAGCGGGTAGGAGACGTGGGTGAGCACCACGCCCTACGGCTTCGACGCGACGAAGCTCCGCGCCGCCCGCACCGCCGCCGGCGCCTCGGTGGCACGGATCGCCCGCGAGGTGGGAGTGACCGAGCGCGCGGTAAGCCTCTACCTCGCCGGGACTCGCGTTCCGAAGCCGGGGTTGTTGCCGCGCCTGGCGGCCGCAGTCGGCGCCGCCCCGGCCGACCTGTGCACGGTCGACCAGGAGCGGCTGGTCCACCTGCGGGTGTTCTCCGGCCGCACCCGCGCCCAGATGGCGAAGGCGCTCGGGCATGGCCGAGGAGACCTACCGCCAGATGGAGACCACCGGCCACCGTGGCCGCGCCGCCACCAGCCGCTACGACGGGCGCCTCGACTGCTACATCGCTTGGCGGGGAATGGGCACCTCCCATCTACGGCGTCACCGCCGAACGGCTGGCTCAGGCTGAGCAGCGCACCCGCGAGGCGTGGCAGGAGCTGAAGGCTCAGCGACGGCGGCTGTGGATGGCACACCTCGACCAGGTCGAGCGGGACCGGCTCCGGCGAGCAGGGACGCCGAGTGCGCGCGCGGTGGCCGCGAGTGACGGACGCCGGCCCCGCGCGGGTTGGCGCACCACCTGTGCCACTCGTGCCCCGTCTCCCTGTCACCGGCTCCGAGCCCACCGACGACTCAGAGCCGAGCCGCCCGACCACCACCGCCGGCCCCGCCGCGGCTGGGGTCTCCCGGCCGCGGCGTTCTGGAGGTCAGTGTGCAGGTGGGCTCCAGTGGTGGTCCGGGTCGTCGAGCCACACCGTGCGCTCGCCGGCGTCGGTCACGGTCAGCCCGAACCGCTCGTAGCCGGGTTGCCCGGCCCGCTGCCAGGCGCTCCAGGCGGCGTGGATCTCGTCCCACAGGCGTCGCGGCCCGCTCTGGCGCACGTCGTACTCGCCGGCGCCGGGCACGGAGTCGACCGTCGCCCAGGAGGTGACCGCGGTGTCGAAGAACCACCACGTCACCGTCTGCCCGTAGGGCGCGCGCCGGTAGTAGAGGTCCGGCAGGCGGGTGCCGAGGGCGAACTGGGCGAGCCAGGAGTCGCCGATGGCCTCCGGGTCCAGGGTCGGTGGTCGACTGCCGCGCGTCGCCGGGCCAGTCCCCGGGCAGGTAGGCGTCCACGGGCGGTGCCAGGTAGCGCTGCTGACGCATCCGCATGAAGTCGGAGGAGCCGGTGAACCGCCCGCTCGCGCTCCGTCCGCCGTCGGCGCACTGCAGGCGGGGGATGGCGCCGCCGCCGAACAGCGTCGCGGTGGGGGCCACGATCAGCCCGCCAGGTGCGGTCTGGTCGAGCCAGGCGACGGGGACGTCGGTGACCAGGCTCGAGCAGGTGGCGATCAACCGGTCGGCCCGCCCACCCCATCCCATCGCGGCATCCGCGCCGTCCCCGACCAGGACCCGCACCCCGCCAAGGCCCGCGGCCGCCAGGTTCGCCCGCGCGAGGTCGGCCACCGCCTTGTCGATCTCCACGCTCACCACGTGGTCCGCACCCAGGCGGTGCGCCAGGAGCGCGGCGTTGAAGCCCGGCCCGGTACCGACCTCCCGCACCCGCTGACCCTGCTCGACATCGAGGTCACGCAGCATCAGCGCCACCATCGTCGGCATGCTCAGGCTCGAGGTGAAATCCCGCTGACCGCCGGCCTGGTCACCGTCGTCCCACTGGGTGATGGCCGGGGTGTCCCGGTAGGCACCCGCCAGCCACGCCTGCGGATCCGCCGCGCGATCGCGCACCACCGCGCGGCCCTCGACGAACTCCCAGTTCACCGGCGGCAGGAAGAGGTGACGCGGGACGGCCTCGAACGCCGCACCCCACCCGGCGCCCAGCACACCGGCAGCCGTCAGCCGGTCGACGAGCGCCCGCCGGGCGTCCACCCCGAGGTCGACGTTCACGCGGTCGGTACTCACTTGTGCTTGGGCTCCGGCGCGGGACTCTGGCCATCCGGACTGGGCTTGGGCCCGATCTGCGGACCACCCGGCTTCGCGTGGGCGCCGCCATCACCATCGCCCGCCCCACCCTTGCTCTCGTCACCCATCGTCAATCCCCTCTTACCCAACGAAACCCCCATCGTGCCTGCGCACCCCGCTCATGCCACAAGACCGCCCGCGGCCGACCCCTCGGACCTCCGCACCACCCAGCCCGCCACCAGCACAATCCGCTGGCACGCCCGTGGTGACCCGATGAACGGATCACCGGGCCGAGCGAGCGCGACGGCAAGCCCCCGGCGCCGGCCACCGCCCGGAGCCCGGCACCCCACCTTCTACACCCACCTCCTACCCAGCCCCGCCGCTGCTCCGCTGCCGCACAGCGCGCCTCTTCGCCCAGCAGCGCTGTCGCCGCGCCTGTCAGAGGGCAGCCTGCCTGCGCATGGCCTTGCCGAGTTGTCGGTGGCCCCTGAGAAGCTGGCCGGCATGGATGAGGAGGCGCTGATGAGGGGTCGGGTCTATGGAGCGGACCACGATGACCCCGATCCCGGCCCCCGGCCCAGCCATGAGTACCGGGAGCTGTGTGGCGGCCCGCTCGACGGGCTGCTGCTCGACGTGACCAGCTGGAGCACCGAGGACCTCGCCGACGGCGCCGCGTTGCTCACCGAGATCGGGCGACATGGTCCCGGCGGCCGCGCCCACTACGAGCCACGTCCGGCCGACCCGCAACGTTGGGACTGGGCGGGCGACAGCGCCTGACCCCGCGAAGCGTTGTGTACAGGCCTCCGGCCCTGCTGGCGCCAGACACCCGGCGCTGGACCTCTGTCGCGGGCCCCGCACCTGGCCGGGCGAGACCGCGCTACCAGGACCGGTCGGGGTCGTTGCCGCTTGGGGAAGCTCGAGCGGACGAGGAGCGCTAATGGTGGGACAGGACGCGAAGCGAGCCGAGCAGGCCCGGCAGGACAAGCGCTGGCGGCCGGCACCAGCATCGACGCGGTGCCGCAGGCCCGCCCAGGCCGCACGTGATGACGGGGACCGCCGACGAGGAGCCCCTGGTTCCGGCCCGGTCCAAAGTTCCGGCGCCCGCGTGGGTAGACCAAACCGGCAGCCGGACCGTAGCGGTGGCCTCGATGCCGCGTTCCTCGGAGTGCCCCTGGTGCCCGCGTGT
>NZ_BAAALF010000137.1:0-22580 GCF_039528135.1 Kitasatospora nipponensis
CTTCGACGGCGTGGCCGAGACCGAGGTGGCCACCTGGACGCTGGCGGTGGACAAGTCCGAGGTCCGCCGGGCCCGCGCGCTGGTGCGCGACCAGCTCACCGCCTGGCAGCTGACCGGGCTCAGCGACACCACCGAGCTGCTGGTCAGCGAGCTGGTCACCAACGCGGTCCGGGTCGCCCGGGACTACGTCCAGCTCCAGCTGATCCGGGTGGACAAGCTGCTGGTCGAGGTCAGCGACGACAACCACAACCTGCCCTCGCTGGAGCCGGCCGAGTCGATGGACGAGAACGGGCGCGGCCTCAACCTGGTCAGCAAGCTCGCCGAACGGTGGGGCACCGCCCGCAAGGCGGTCGGCAAGGTGGTCTGGTTCGAACTCCCGCTGCCCCGTTCCTGACCGGCGGTCCCGGCCGGCCCCCCCGCCGGCCGGGGCCGGTGGCGGGGCTACGGCAGTGCCGTGCGCCGGCCCTCGGCCGCCACCAGGCGGGCGGCGCCCACCCCGCTGAGCACCCGCGGCCAGTAGCTGCCGAAGACCTCGGCGGTGGCGGCGATCAGCACGGCGCTGATCAGCGCCACGATGTGCTCCAGGCCGGCCAGGTTCGGGATCGCCACCGCCTCGGCGATCATGGTGCCGATCACCGCGGCCCCGGTCGCCCAGGCCCGGCACTTCCAGGCGATGCAGATCGCCAGCGCCACCACGGCCGCCGAGGGCCCGGTGTCACGGGCGTGCGCGATCCAGGCGGGGAAACCGAAGAGGTGGTCCGGGCCGATGTGCAGACCGATCCGGGCGAAGATCGTGCCGGCCAGCGTGCAGGCGTAGGCGACCACCAGCGTCATCCGCCGGCCCAGCACGATCTCGGCGATCCCGAAGACCACCAGCACCTGTGCCAGCGCCCCCCAGACCGGCAGGTCGAGGGCGGGCACGTAGAGCGAGAGCGGCGTGCGCAGCAGCGAGACGTCCAGCGGCAGGCCCGCCTTGACGACCCCGATCCGGGTGACGAACCCCTCCCCGCCCGGCAGGTGCTGCACGATGCTGAACAGGAGGATCAGGAACGTCGCCACGACCGCCAGCGGAACGGCCGCGAAGCGCTTGCGCGCCAGCTGCTCCCGAAGCGTTGCGAACAGTGTTCCCCACTCGGCGACGACGGCCCGCCGCAAGAGCGGCACCACCCCTCGTCGCACGTCCCCCGCGTGGGTCCTCTGGCTCACGATTACCTCTCTTGTCCGTCTTTTCCAGGTATTTCCCGCCCGGTCCCCATGATGCGTACGCACCCCCCGGTTCAGTCTCCAGCCTAAACAGCGGGAAAACGATTCGAGTCAGACCGGGTGCGTATCTGCGCGTCATCCTCAAGTGGTAGGCAGCGCCTTTCGGCCACCCCCCATCGCGCGGGCCCTGTGCCCGCGTCAGGTCCCCCTCCGCCCCCCGGCGGAGGGCTACCCCTTCCCACCACGTTCCGCCGTGGGCAGACCCGCCGTTGCCGCCACGGGGGCGGTCGGGCGCGGATGCCGGCGACGGAACAGGGCGGGGAGGCTCGGTGCGGTGATGAACCCCTCGGCCCGGGCGCTGGCCAGGCCGATCCGAGGGATCTCGCTGCTCTTCTCGAAGAGCAGGTAACGCGGTTCCCAGATCGGCCGGTACTTCGCGTTCGCCCGGTACAACGACTCGATCTGCCACCAGCGGGAGAAGAAACCCAGCACGGCGCGCCACAACCGCAGCACCGGACCGGCGCCCAGGCGCGATCCGCGCTCGAAGACCGAACGGAACATCGCGAAGTTCAGCGACACCCGTTCCAGGTCGACCTCGGCGGCGCCCTTCTCCAGCAGTTCGATCACCATGAACTCCATCAGGCCGTTCTCGGTCTCCCGGTCACGGCGCATCAGGTCCAGCGACAGGCCCTTGGGACCCCACGGCACGAAGCTCAGCAGCGCCCGCAGCTCGCCCTGGGCGTCGTGGCACTCCAGCATCACGCAGCGCCCGTCGGCCGGATCGCCCAGCCGGCCCAGCGCCATCGAGAAGCCGCGCTCGGTCTGGCCGTCGCGCCAGCGGTCGGCCTTGCTGAGCAGGTCGGCCATCTCGGCCTCGGGGATCTCCCCGTGCCGCCGGATGCGCACCGTGTAGCCGGCCCGCTTGACCCGGTTGTAGGCCTGCCGGACCACCCGCATGGCCCGCCCGTCCAGCGAGAACTCGTCCAGCTCGACGATCGCCTCGTCGCCCAGCTCCAGGGCGTCCAGGCCATGACGCGCGTAGATGACTCCGGCCTCCTCGGAGGCCCCCATCACCGCCGGCGCCCAGGCGTGCTCGCGGGCCTCGGCCAGCCAGCGCTCGATCGCCCCCGGCCAGGCCTCCGGGTCGCCGATCGGGTCGCCCGAGGCCAGCGAGACCCCGCCCACCACCCGGTAGGTCACCGCGGCCTTGCCGGTCGGCGAGAAGATCACCGCCTTGTCACGGCGCAGCGCGAAGTAGCCCAGCGAGTCGCGCTCGCCCTGCTTCTCCAGCAGCTCGCGCAGCCGCTCCTCGTCCTCGGGGTTGAGCAGTTCCTTGCCGCGCGGGCTGCGGAAGGCCACGTAGATCACCAGCAGCAGGAGCACCGCGCCCATCGCGTTGATGAAGGCGTTCAGCCAGCTGGGGACGTTGATGACGTCCAGCACCTTGTCCGAGGGGTCGATCGTGATCATGCGGAAGATCGCGTAGCGGAACCGGTCGCCCAGGCTCGCCCCGGAGAGCGTGTTGTAGAAGCCGACCAGGACGGCGCCGATGGTGCCGCCGACCACCAGGCCGCCGAAGAAGGTGGCCACCGCCATCTTCGGGTTGGACCGGTCGCCCTTGGAGGTGAACTCCTTGCGGCTCACCACCAGGCAGAGCATGAACAGGCCGGTCAGCACGGTGGAGAAGTAGTTGAAGCCGTGCTGGTTGTAGTGGTTCTCGCCCGGCCAGCCCAGCGCCAGCACGTAGAGCAGGAAGGTCACCCCGCCCAGGCCCAGGTTGAAGATCCAGGCGGCCCGCTTGCGCCGGCGCATCGCCACCGCGAGGAAGAGCGAGAGAACCGCCGTCGCCAGGCCGGTCGTCATCAGGTACGGCGTGAAGTACTCGCCCTCCGAGTGGTGGCGCACCGTGTTGCGCAACGGCGTCAGCAGCACCGCCACCAGGTTGAGCAGCGCGATCAGCCGCAGGTACCAGACCGTGCCGGCCGCGGCGCGCGGGCGCAGCCGGGCCAGGAAACCGGCGCCGGCGGTGGCCGGGGCGCCCGTCGGGGGCTGCTTAGTGGTGGAGGACACAGCTCAATTCCAAACGATCAGGTCAAGCAGCGCATCCGCACTGGTGGAGGAGCGTCATCCATCGTGTCCCACCCCCGAAGAGATCCGCGTGAACCGGTCAGCCGATTCACCCCCCGCCGTTCGGCGGGGGTCAGGGGCCCCCGAAGCCCTAGGCTCGTCCCGTCGAGCGCCACCGCCCCGAGGCAGGGGGCTGTACAGAGAGCAGGGCTGATGACAGCTATCCGCGTGCTGATCGTCGACGACGAGTTGCTCGTCCGCTCGGGCCTGGGCCTGATCGTGGGCTCCGCGCCCGACCTGGAGATGGTCGGCGGCTGTTCCGGGGCCCAGGCCGAGGAGGCCGTCCTGCGGCTGCGGCCGCACGTGGTGCTGCTGGACATCCGGATGCCCGACCTGGACGGCATCTCGGTGCTGCGCAAGCTGCGCGCCCTGCCCGACCCGCCGGCCGTCTCGATGCTCACCACCTTCGACACCGACGAGTACATCGGCACCGCGCTGCGGGCCGGCGCGGCCGGGTTCCTGCTCAAGGACACCGCGCCCGAGCAGTTGGTGCACGCGGTGCGGATCCTGGCGGCCGGCGGCAGCATGCTCTCGCCGGCGGTCACCCGCACGGTGATCGGCGGGTACGTGGAGGGCGGCGGCCCGGACGGCGCCGCGCTCACCCTGGTCCGCTCGCTGACCGTGCGCGAGCGCGACGTGCTGGCGCTGGTCGGCGAGGGACTGGCCAACGCCGAGATCGCCGACCGGCTCTTCCTGGGCACCGGGACCGTCAAGGACCACATCAGCGCGATCCTGGGCAAGCTCGGTGCCGCGAACCGGGTGCAGGCGGCCGTCATCGCCCACCGCGCCGGGCTGGTCCGCCCCGCCCAGCCGTGAGAGCGGCGCTGCGGGCGAGGGCGCGGGCCGTGGCGCGCGGCACCGCCGGCCGCTCGGTGCGGCACTGGGCGGCGCTGCTGCTGCCGGTGCTGCTGTCCCTGCTGGAGGGCTGGCTGCTGGACCGCGACACCGTCTGGTGGAAGAACGCGCTGAACGCCGTCGGGGCGCTGGGCCTGCTGCTGCGGCTGCGGCTGCCGGTGGTCTCGATGGTGCTGGCGCTGCCCGGCACCTTCTTCACCGAGAGCTGGCTGGCCCCGATGACCGCGCTCTACTCGGTGGCGGCCCAGCGGCGCCGGCCCGCGGTGCCGGTGCTCTGCGCCGTCGCCTTCGCGGCCGCCGACTACTTCACCTGGTCGGTGGCCGGGCCCAACTCCGCCGTCGACGTCCTCTCGCTGGACCGGACGGACGGGCTGGCGCTGATCCAGTCGCTGCTGCTGGGCATCGCCCCGGTGGCACTGGGCATGCTGGCCCGCACCCGGCGCGAGCTGACCCTGCGGCTGGAGGAGCTGACCCGTGGCCGCCGGCGCGAGGCGCGGCTGGTGGCCGAACGGGTGCTGGCCACCGAGCGCGCCCGCCTGGCCCGCGAGATGCACGACGTGGTCGCCCACCAGGTGAGCCTGATCAGCGTGCAGGCCGGCGGGCTGCAGGTGGCCACCACCGACCCGCGCGCCGAGCAGACCGCCCGGACCATCCGCGAGCTGTCGGTGCGCACCCTGCAGGAGCTGCGCCAGCTGGTCGGGGTGCTGCGGGCGGCCGGCGGCTCGGCGCTGCCGGGCGGCGGCGAGGAGGGCGCCGGCGCGCAGGGTGCCGGCGCGTCGGCGCTCACCGCACAGCCGCGGCTGGAGGACCTGCCGGAGCTGATCGAGCAGAGCGGGCTGGCGACGAGCAGCGAGCTGACGCCGGGCGGGCGCAGCTGGCCGGAGGCGGTCCAGCGGGCCGCCTACCGCACGGTCCAGGAGGCGCTGACCAACATCCGCAAGCACGCACCGGGGGCCGAGGTGCGGATCAGGGTGACCGCCCGCGGCGAGCGGCTGCTGGTCGAGGTGTGCAACGGACCGGTGCCGGGCGGCCGTCCGGCGGCCCCCACGCTGCCCGGCGGCGGGCACGGACTGGTCGGCCTGCGCGAGCGGGCCCAGCTGCTGGGCGGATCGATGACGGCCGGGCCCACCGCGGACCACGGCTTCGCCGTGCACGCCGAACTCCCGGCCGGGGCACGGGAGTGACAGGCCCCGAATCGGCTGCGCCGTGCGGGTGAAAAGCGGGTGGCGCAACCGTCCGGTCGGGCGGGGACCCCGAAGAGTAACCCAAGGGACACTTTCGGCCATATCCGGTCTCGGTGCTCCGGCGTGACCCGTTCGATCCCGCAAGGAATGGAGAAGACCCATGAAGGACTTCCGCAGGGCCCTCGTGCTGACCTGTGCTGCCGGCGCGCTCGTCCTCGGCGGCGCGGGCGCGGCCAGCGCCTCCGCCGGCGCGTCGGGCGCGGCGGTCGGCTCGCCCGGCGTGCTGTCCGGCAACGTCGTCCAGATCCCGATCCACATCCCGGTCAACGTCTGCGGCAACAGCATCGGCGTCGTCAGCGTGCTGAACCCGGCGATCGGCAACACCTGCGTCAACCAGGGCTGACCCCACCCGGCCCGTGGCCGGCCCCGCCCACGTGGCGGGGGCGGCCGCCCGCGTTTCAGCCCCGGCGGTCGGCGCCGCCCAGCCGCAGCCGGCCCAGCGTGAAGCCGCGTCCGGCCGGGTCCAGCGGCCTGGTCGCGGCCGTGAAGAGCTCGGCCGCCCGGCGGTAGGAGAGCCGGCCGCGCCCGGTCAGCGGGCAGCGCTCGCCCGGCGCGGTCCCCGCCGGCGCCCGGCGGTCGGTCAGCAGCAGCGGCTCGCCGGCCCGGCCGACCAGCAGCAGCGGCAGCAGCCGGGCCGAGCCCGGTCCCCAGCGCAGGTCGGCGGCCTTGCCCCGGCCGCGCCGGGCCGAGACGTCGAGGTCGTCGACGTCCAGCGCCAGCACCCGCTCGATGGCGGCCCCCGACTCGTACACCAGGTGCCAGCAGACCTGGTCGCGCAGCGGCGCCGGCAGCGCCAGCACGGCGCCCACCTCGACCGCGTCCCGGGCCCCGGCGCCTGGCCCGGCCGGCGCGAACGGGGCCAGCCCCGGCAGCGGGTCGCCGCTCAGCCAGCCCTGCGCCCGCCACCAGCCGAGCGCCGCGCGCAGCGCGGAGAGTTCGCGGTTCACCGTGCGGGGCCCGGCCGCCGCGGCCCGCAGCGCGGCGGCGCCGGCCAGCCGCCGCGCCGCCCGCGGATCGTCCAGCAGCGCCAGCGGCAGCACCGGGGGCGCCGCCCGACGCCGGTCCCGCCCCAGCGGCACGGTGCGCCCGGCGATCGCCCAGGCCCAGGTCGCCAGCGCGATCCGGTACACCCGGCGCGAGCCGTCCTTGAGTTCCGCGGCATCCAGGTAGCGCTCGACCGCGACCGCGTACTCCACCGGTTCCCGCAGTAAATCAATCACGCCACAACTCCCCTTCTCCGCAGTTCAGAGCCCGTTTACTGCACCATTTCAGTGATAGCAGAAAATTGATGCTCCTTCACTCAGATATTCCGTCAGAAAGCCTTGCCGGAGCGCGGATGACGGCGGCAGGCTGCTCTCCATGACGACCGCCCCGCGCGAACGCCACGGGCTGCGGCACGCCCTGTCGCCGCGCTCCCCGCTCTGGCACGATCGCAACACCCGCTGGTTCCTGCCCGGCTACGCCACCTCGCTGCTGGGCTCCTCGATGGCTCCCGTCGCCCTCGCCTTCGCGGTGCTGCGCGAGGGTGGCGGCCCCGCCGAGCTCGGCTGGGTGCTGACCGCCCGGATCCTGCCGCTGGTCCTGGTGCTGCTGCTCGGCGGCGTGGCCGCCGACCGGCTGGGCAGCCGCCGGGTGATGCTCGCCGCCGACCTGCTGCGCTGCCTGGCCCAGGCCCTGCTCGCCCTCCTGCTGATGACCGGCCACCCGCCGCTGTGGGCGCTGCTGGTGCCGGTGGTGCTCGGCGGCGCCGGGGAGGCGGTCTTCAACCCGGCGCTGGCCGCGCTGATCCCGCGGATCGCCCCCGCCGAGCAGCTCGCCGAGGCCAACAGCGTGCTGAGCCTGATCCGCTCCACCAGCACGGTGGCCGGCCCCGCGCTGGCCGGCCTGGTCGCCGTGGCCGCCGGCCCCGGCCCGGTGCTGGCCCTGGACGCCGCCAGCTACGCGGTCAGCGTCCTGACCCTCGCGCGGCTGCGGGTCACCCTGCCGGCGCCCGCCGCCAAGCCCGGTCTGCTGCGCGAACTGCGCGAGGGCTGGGGCCACTTCAGCTCCCGGACCTGGCTGTGGACCACCTCGCTGCACGCCGGCGCGATGAACCTGCTCTGCTGGGCGCCGTACCTGGTGCTCGGTCCGGTCACCGCCGAGCGGCGGCTGGGCGGTGCGGGCGCCTGGGGCCTGATGACGGCCTGCTACGGGGTCGGCGCGGTGGCCGGCGGCCTGCTGCTGCTCGCCCGCCGCCCCGGCCGCCCGCTGCTGACGGCCACCCTCGCGATGGGCGCCTTCGCCCTGCCCTCGGCCGCGCTGGCCGGCGGGGCGGCGCTGCCCTGGGTCTGCGCCGCCGACCTGGCCGCGGGCCTGGCCGCGACGGTGGCCGGCACCCTCGACGACACCGTCGTGCAACGCCTGGTGCCGCCCGAGGCGCAGGCCCGGGTGTACGCCTGGAACAGCCTGGGCGCCTTCGCGCTGGGACCGCTGGGGCTGGCCGCCGCGGGCCCGGTCGCCGCCGCGCTCGGCACCTCCACGGTGCTCGGCCTCGGCGCCGGATGGCAGCTGGCCGCCACCGCGGTGGTGGCCGCCCTGCCCGCGGTGCGCCGCCGCTGAGGGCGGCTCAGCCGACCGGCTGCGGGCTCCACGTCCCGTGCGGCAGCGCGATCCGCAGCCCCTGCGCGGTGTCGCCGCGCAGCGCCAGCGCCGCCGCCACCTCGGGCGCGGGTTCGGCCAGCCCCAGCAGCGCGGCGCTCAGCTGGGCGGCCGCCCGGTGCCAGTCCCGCGAGCGGTGCAGCATCGCGTGGTCGGCGGCCACCACCTCGATCCCGGCCACCGACGCACCCACCGCCCGGGCCCGGGCGGCCAGCTCCCGGGTGTGGGCGGGATCGGTGACCCGGTCCCGGTCACCGTGCACGGTCACCAGGGTGCGCCCGGCCAGTTGCTCGACCGGGTCCTGCGGCGGGCACCAGGGCGCCAGCGCCAGCACCCCGGTGACGGTGGGCTGACCGGCCGCCCGCAGCGCGGCCCGGCCGCCCATCGAGTGCCCCAGCAGCACCACCGGCACCGGCCCGAGCTCGGCCGCCACCGCGTCCAGCGCCGTCGTGACGTCCCGCGCCGCGTCCGCCCGCTCCCCGTTCCAGCCGCGGTAGCGGTAGCGCACCAGCCCCACCGCCGCGCCGCCGGCCGCCGTCGCACGGGCCACCGGGCGGACGAACCCGCGCATCCGCACCGCCGCCGGGTGCCACGGCCGGGCCGGCGCGGTGTTCTCCACCTGGCCCCCGTGCAGCACCAGGACCACGCCCCGCACCTCGCTCGGCCGAACCGGCCACCACACCGCCGCTGCCACCTGGTCCACTCCTCGCCACAACCGCCAAGGAGCCCATTCTCAGCCCTGGGGCCCGCCCGGCGGCATGTCGTAGGTGACGAACATGGTGCGGGTGGCCACCTGGTCGTACTTGGCCCGGGCCCGGTGGTTGTCGTCGGCGGTGATCCAGCGCACCGTGTTCCAGCCGCGCTCGGCGGCCAGCGCCCGCAGCTCGGCCAGCAGCGCGTCCACCGCGCCGCCGCCGCGGGCGGCCGGGTCGACGAAGAGGTCGTCCAGGTAGCCGCCCACCGCGCCGGCCAGCGGGCGGGCGAAGGGCCGCACGTGGGCGAGGCCGACCGGCCGGTCGGCTGCGTCCACCACCAGCAGGCACTCCACCTCGTGCGCCGGGTCGCCGATCCACGACCAGACCAGCGCGAAGCGCTCCTCGGGCATCTCCACCCGGTAGAACTCGCCGTACTGGCGGAAGAGGTCGCGCCAGGCCGCGAAGTCCCCGGCGACTGGCCGGCGGACCCGCCAGGCGGGGGTGGCGGGGGTGGTGGCGGTGGAGGTCATGGACGCGCTCCCGGGTTCGTCTCGCATCAGGTCCCGCCCATGATCACCCGCGACCACCCGGTGGGAACAGGGCCCGCTCGGGACGGCGCCCGATCCCGACGGCGCCCGCCTCAGAACAGCGCCCGGGCCAGCACCGCGCCCAGGTAGGCCGCGCCCAGCCCGGCGCAGACCGAGGCGACCACGTTCGCCAGCGCGTACAGCCGCGCCCCGGTCTCGGCCAGCCGCAGCGTCTCGTAACTGAACGTCGAGTAGGTGGTCAGCGCCCCGCAGAGTCCGGTCCCGATCAGCAGCTGGAGCTGCGGGGAGGCCGCGCCGGCCAGCACCGCGCCGGTCAGCAGCCCCAGCACCAGCGAACCCGTCACGTTCACCGTGAAGGTGCCCCACGGGAAGACCGTGTCGTGCCGGGCCTGCACCGCGCGGTCCGTCAGGTAGCGCAGCGGCGCGCCCACGGCGGCGCCGAACCCCACCAGCAGGTAGCCGTTCACCGCCCGCCCTCCGGGTCCCCGGCCGGCTCCCCGGGCAGCAGCAGCTCGACCTCCTCCAGCGTCACCACCCCGCCGGTGACCAGGCCGTCCAGCTGCGGCAGGAAGGCCCGCACCCGCTCGGCGCGGTCCACGATCACCACCGCCACCGGCAGGTGCTCGCTCATCGACAGCAGCCGGGCGGAGTGCACCACCGAGGAGGCCCCGAAGCCCTCCACCCCGTGGAAGACCGAGGCCCCGGCCAGGCCCGCGGCGTGCGCCCGGTGCACGATCTCGGTGGCCAGCGGCCGGTGGTGCCAGGTGGCGCCGTCGCCGGTGAGCACGGTCAGCCGCAGCGCCGCACCGCCCGCCCTCATCGCGTCCCCGCCCGTCGCAGGCCGGCGGCGACCAGCAGCAGCCGGGCCGCCCACGCCCCGGCGGCGACCGCCGCCAGCGCGGCGAGCAGGGTGGCCGCCAGGTAGCCCAGCGCGGTGGCCGGGTGCCCGCCGTCCACGAGGCGCTGGATGTCCACGCAGTAGGTGGAGAAGGTGGTGAAACCGCCGAGCACCCCGGTGCCGAAGAACGGCCGCACCAGCCGGTGCGCCGCACGCCCCTCGGTGATCGCCACCAGGAAGACCCCGATCACCAGGCAGCCCACCGTGTTGATCAGCAGCGTGGTCCACGGGAAGGTGCCGGGGTGGGTGGTCCAGATCAGGCCGGCCGCGTACCGGGCCTCGGCCCCGAGCACCCCGCCGGCCACCACCACGGCGAGCACGTCGTACGGCGCCCGGTGCGCGCCGGCCGTGACCGCCGCGGCCACCGGCTCGCTACGGGTCCGCTCCACGGGTCCACTCCTCCCGGCCGGGCCCTGCCGTCCTCGGGGCCGATCTGTGCCGCCCAACCTACCGCCGCCCGCCGGGCGCCCGCCGCTCCGATGGAGCAGTCGGCGGGACACCGGCGCCGCGTCCGCGAAGGCTGGACCCATGGAGCCACCGCAGGACCCCGCACCGCCGCAGCCGCAGCCGCAGCCCTCGCGCCCGCCGCGCTGGTTGCGGGTGCTGCTGGTCCTCGCCCCGGCCCTGCTGCTGGTGATCTACTTCACCATTCCGATGGGCGCCTTCGGCCCCGACCACCCGCAGCTCAGCTGGACCGTCTTCGGCATCGCGCTGGCGGTGCTGGCCCTGCTGCTGGTGGTCCAGATCCGCACCATCGTGCTCTCGCTCGGCCGCGGGATGCCCGCCGTCGCCATCCTGGTCCTGTTCAGCCTCGCGCTGGTGCTCTTCGCCGCCGCCTACCTCGCGCTGGCCCGCAGCCCCAGCGAGTTCGACGGCCTGCACACCCGCATCGACGCGCTGTACTTCACGGTGGTCACCATGTCCACGGTCGGCTACGGCGACATCGTGCCGACCGGCCAGTCCGCCCGGGTGGTGGTGATGGTGCAGATCCTCTACACCTTCGTCTTCCTCACCGCCGGCGCCACCGCGCTCGGCCAGCAACTGCGCGGCCGGCTCGGCCGGCGGCTGCGCGTGCGCCACCCGGACGGCCCACCGCGGCCACCCGGTGCGGACCCCTCGGCACGCGGTTGAAGATTTCCCGGACCCCGGAGATGCTGGACGGGTGAGCGGAATCTTCGACGAGGAACTGCGTGAGCAGCTGGCCCAGGCCCGCGCGGCCCTGGAACTGGCCCGCGCCGACGGTGACCTCGACGGGGTGCAGGCCTACGAGGGGCGGATCTCGGGACTGATCAGGATGGCCGCCAAGCACGGCATCACGCTCCCTCACACCACCGACGAGGAGAACGGCGAGAGCTGACCGCACCGTCACCGGACCGCCCTCGCCCCCGATGGCCCGGCCGCCTGCGGACATACGAAAACGGTGCCTCTCGCAGCGACTTCCGTCACTGTGGGAGGCACCGTTTCCGGTACTGCCTGGTGCGCGAGGGGGGAGTTGAACCCCCACGCCCTTTCGGGCACTGGAACCTGAATCCAGCGCGTCTGCCTATTCCGCCACCCGCGCATGGGTGTTGTCGTAGATGCTAACCGATCGTCCGGGTGAGGTCGAACCGGTTTGGACCCGCTTCGCTTCCCACTCGGCCGGTTTCGGCTCCCTCTCGGGCGCCCCTTCCGACATGCAAAACATTAGCACGCCCCACGGGGAACCTACGAATCCCTTCCCCCGCCCGGCCTGCACAGCTGTCCGCCGGGCGCGACTCGAACGGCCGAGCGGGCCGGCCCCCGGCCACCGGCCCAGGGGTGAGCACCGGGAGGGCCGGGTATCCCTTGTGCCACCGGGCCCGCCCCGTCGGGCGGGTGTGCGGCATCCCACGCCCGTCCACCACGTGGGCCGGGGAACCGTACAGATGGCCGCGGCGTGGATACGATCAGTACGGAAGTACCGCAATCGGGCCGTGTGGCCCCGCGCCGAGAAGCCGAGAACCCTGGAAGGGGGTGCCCCGTGGGAGTCCTGAAGAAGTTCGAACAGCGGCTCGAGGGTCTCGTGAACGGCACCTTCGCCAAGGTGTTCAAGTCCGAGGTCCAGCCCGTGGAGATCGCCGGAGCGCTGCAGCGCGAGTGCGACAACAACGCCACCATCTGGAACCGCGAGCGCACCGTGGTGCCCAACGACTTCATCGTCGAGCTCAGCCCGCACGACTACGAGCGGCTCAGCCCGTACGCCGGGCAGCTCGGCCAGGAGCTCGCCGGCATGGTGCTGGAGTACGCCGAGGCGCAGCGCTACAGCTTCCTCGGGCCGCTGCAGGTCAACCTGGAGCAGGCGGACGACCTCGACACCGGTCTCTACCGGGTGCGCAGCCGCACCCTGGCCAGCGACCTGCCCGAGCAGCAGCAGCCGGCCGCCCCGGGCGGCTACGGCCGCGGTCCGGCCGCCGAGGCCCCCGGCGCACCGTGGCAGCAGAACGGCGCACCGACGTACGGCGGCGCACCGACGCCGCCGAGTGCTCCCCCCGTCACGCCCCCCGCGCCGGCCGGCGCCGGCATGGGCAACGTCCGCCCGTTCCCCGGCTCGGGGTCCGGAGCGGGCACCCGGCGCTGGATCGAGGTCAACGGCGCCCGCCACCAGATCACCGGCACGGCCTGCGTCCTGGGCCGTTCCACCGAGGCGGACGTGCGGATCGACGACCCCGGGGTCTCCCGCAAACACGCCGAGATCCGCCCCGGAACGCCCGCCATGGTGCTCGACCTGGGGTCCACGAACGGCATCGTGGTGGACGGGCAGCACACCCAGCGCGCTACGCTCCGCGACGGCTCTCGGATCGTCGTGGGCTCCACGACGATCATCTACCGACAGGTCGAAGGGTAGGGCGGGCAGCGGTGTCTGAGCTGACTCTGACAGTCATGCGGCTGGGGTTCCTGGCCGTGCTGTGGCTGTTCGTCATCGTGGCGGTGCAGGTGATCCGCAGCGACCTGTTCGGCGCCAAGGGCACCTCCCGCACCGGCCGGCGGGCCGCCGGCGCAACGGCGAACGCGAACGCGGCCGCGGCGACGCCGACCCCGGCCGCCGCCCCGCCCCGCCAGCAGAGCGGCCCGCGCGATCAGGGCACCCAGCACGGCACCCAGCCGCTGGGCGGCGCCGGCCAGCGGCGCCGCGGCGCGCCCACCCAGCTGGTGGTGGTCGAGGGCGCCCTGGCGGGGACCACCGTGGCGCTGCAGGGCCAGGTCATCACGCTCGGCCGCGCGCACGACTCCACCATCGTGCTCGATGACGACTACGCCTCGTCGCGCCATGCCAGGATCTACCCGGATCAGGCTGGGCAGTGGACCGTGGAGGATCTAGGCTCCACCAACGGCACCTATCTGGACCGGCAGCGGCTGACCGTGCCGACACCGCTCCAGCCGGGGATGCCGATCCGTATCGGCAGGACCGTCATCGAACTGCGGAAGTAGTAGCGCATGAGGGACAGCACCCCGTCCATGACCAGCCGGGCCGGCGGCGCGAGCGCCGTCGCCCAGCGCGAGGCCCAGAGGGGGGCACGCACCGTATGAGCCTCGTGCTGCGTTTCGCCGCCGGATCCCACAAGGGGCTGATCCGGGAGGGGAACGAGGACTCCGGGTACGCCGGTCCGCGGCTACTGGCCGTGGCCGACGGCATGGGCGGCGCGGCCGCCGGCGAGGTCGCCTCCTCCGAGGTGCTCAGCTCGATCATCGCGCTGGACGAGTCCGACCCGCACGCCGATCTGCTGACCCTGCTGAACGACGCGGTCCAGGGCGCCAACGAGCGGCTGCGGCTGATGGTCGATCAGGACCCGCAGCTCGAGGGCATGGGCTGCACCCTCACCGCGCTGCTGTGGACCGGCGACCGGATGGGCCTGGTGCACGTCGGCGACTCGCGCGCCTACCTGCTGCGGGACGGCTCGCTGAGCCAGATCACCCAGGACCACACCTGGGTCCAGCGCCTGGTGGACGAGGGCCGGATCACCCCCGAGGAGGCCGAGACCCACCCGCAGCGCTCCCTGCTGATGCGCGCGCTGGACGGCCGCGGCCAGGTCGAGCCGGACCTGTCGATCCGTGAGGTCCGGGCCGGCGACCGCTACCTGATCTGCTCGGACGGCCTGTCGGGCCCGGTCAGCCACCAGACGCTGGAGGAGACGCTCGGGAGCTTCTACGCCCCCGAGCAGACCATCCAGGAGCTGATCCAGCTGGCGCTGCGCGGCGGCGGCCCCGACAACATCACCTGCATCGTGGCCGACGTCCTGGACGTGGGCCCCAGCGACACCTTCAGCGGGCAGTTCACCACCGTCCCGGTGGTGGTCGGCGCGGTCGCCGAGGGCCCGCACGGCACCGCCGTGGACAACCCGGTGATCGACACCCCGGCCGGCCGGGCGGCAGGCCTGGGCCGCGGGCCGGCCCCGCAGGGCGCCTTCGGCCCGGCCGACGGCTACCAGGGCCAGGGCGGCTACGACGCCACCCAGGGCGGCTTCGGGCCGGCCCAGGGCTACCAGGAGAACGCCGGCGAGGGCTACCCGCAGGCCGGCTACCCGCAGGAGGCCTACGGCGCCCCGGCGCCGGCCGGTGCGCCCGACGGCGAGTACGACGCCGACGGCTACCGGCCCGAGGACTACCCCGCGCCGCCCGAGCCGCCGAAGAAGCGCCGCTGGTTCCGCCGCTCGGCGATCATGGTGGTGGCGCTCGGCCTGGTCGGCGGCGCCGCGTACGGCGGCTGGCAGTGGACCCAGGGCAAGTACTACCTGGCCGACCACAACGGCAAGGTCACCGTCTACCAGGGCATCAACCAGAACCTGGCCGGGCTGAACCTGTCCTCGTTCTACCAGGAGTACCCGATCGAGGTCACCGACCTGCCGGTGTACCAGCAGCAGCAGCTCAAGAGCACCATCGAGGCCGGCAGCCTGGCCGCCGCCAACGAGCGGGTCAAGGAGTTCGACGCGCAGGCCGCGGTCTGCCGCAAGGTCGCCAAGCCCGTCACCCCGGCCGCTCCGCCGGCCACCACCGCCGCGTACCGCACCGCCCCCAAGGTCGGCGCCTCCCCCGCGACGCCCGCCCCGGGCGCCTCGCCCACCCCGGTGCCCGTCCAGCCGACGCCCGGTGCGAGCGCGAGCCCGAGCATCCCGCCCCAGGGCAGTGCCTCGCCCAGCGCACCCGCGACCAGCTCCCCGCCCGCCCTCAGCGAGGACGAGCAGAAGCTGGCCGTCAACTGCGCGGGCTCCTGAGTGCGGCCGGTGAGGCGCCGGTGAGTTCCCTCCAGCTCGGTGACCGGCTCGGGCGCAGCGTCGGGCTCGGCCCGGCAGGTGCTCCGGGCCGGCGCAACACCGAGCTGGGCCTGCTGGCGTTCGCCCTGCTGCTGCCGATGCTGGCCTACGCCAACGTGGGCCTGGCGATGGACGGCCGGCTGCCGGCCGGGATGCTGGAGTACGGCCTGGGCCTGGGCGCCCTGGCGGGCGCCGCCCACCTGGCGGTGCGCCGCTTCGCGCCCTACGCCGACCCGCTGCTGCTGCCGGCCGCCACCCTGCTCAACGGGCTCGGCCTGGTGATGATCTGGCGGCTGGACAAGGCCGGCAAGCAGTTGCGCGGGAACTACCCGGCGGCCACCAACCAGCTGATCTGGTCCGCCCTGGGGATCGCCTTCTTCCTGGCGGTGATCGTGCTGCTGCGCGACCACCGGGTGCTGCAGCGCTTCACGTACATCTCGATGGTGCTGGCCCTGGCGCTGCTGGCCGCCCCGGCCTTCTTCCCGGCCCGCGCCGCGGACTTCGGCGCCAAGATCTGGATCCACCTGGGCAGCTTCTCGATCCAGCCCGGCGAGTTCGCCAAGATCATCCTGGCGGTCTTCTTCGCCGGCTACCTGATGGTCAAGCGCGACGCCCTGGCGCTGGCCAGCCACCGGGTGATGGGCCTCTACCTGCCGCGCGGGCGCGATCTGGGGCCGATCCTGGTGGTCTGGCTGCTGAGCATCCTGATCCTGGTCTTCGAGACCGACCTGGGCTCCTCGCTGCTCTTCTTCGGCCTCTTCGTGGTGATGCTCTACGTCGCCACCGAGCGGACCAGCTGGATCGTCTTCGGCCTGCTGCTCTCGATCGGCGGCGCGGTCCTGGTGGGCTCCACCGAGGCGCACGTCAAGGTCCGGATCGACGCCTGGCTCGACCCGCTGGCCGCCTTCGCCCACCCGGGGTCCGGCGCCAGCGACCAGATCGGCCAGTCGCTCTTCGCGCTCGGCTCCGGCGGCGTCACCGGCTCCGGGCTCGGCCAGGGGCGTTCCTGGCTGATCGGCTTCGCCGCCAAGAGCGACTTCATCCTCGGCTCCTTCGGCGAGGAGCTGGGCCTGACCGGCCTGATGGCGCTCTTCCTGATCTACGGGCTGATCGTGCAGCGCGGCCTGCGCACCGCGCTGGCGGCCCGCGACCCGTTCGGCAAACTGCTCGCCACCGGCCTGTCCTCGGCGTTCGCGCTGCAGGTCTTCGTGGTGGCCGGCGGGGTCACCGGACTCATCCCGCTGACCGGGATGACCATGCCCTTCCTGGCCCAGGGCGGCTCCTCGGTGATCGCCAACTGGAGCCTGGTCGCCCTGCTGCTCAAGATCAGCGACAGTGCCCGTCGTCCGGCACCGGAACCGACCCGGGCGGTCGGAGCGTAGGAGTCTGTGCGGTTGAATGGCTTCGCCGCACCACACAGCCGCCGCCGGGTGGCACCGGAAACGAGGAGGGGCCCGGCTCGTGAACAAGCCCATCAGACGGGTCTCCGTCTTCTGCCTGGTACTGATCCTGGCACTGCTGCTGCGCACCAACTGGGTCCAGGGGGTGGAGGCGACCAGCTACGCCGACAACCCCAACAACCGCCGCAACGTCTTCGACCAGTACGCCTACCCGCGCGGCAACATCTTCGCCGGCGGTCAGGCGCTGACCAGCTCGGACGCCACCGGCGGCTACCTGTACAAGTACAAGCGCGGCTGGACCGACGGGCCGATGTACGCCCCCGTCACCGGCTTCTCCTCGCAGGCCTTCGGCAACAGCGGCCTGGACTACGCGGAGAACGGCATCCTGGCCGGCACCGACGACCGGCTCTTCTTCCGCAACACCCTGGACGCGCTGACCGGCAAGCAGAAGCAGGGCGGCGACGTGGTCACCACGATCGACCCCAAGGTGCAGAAGGCCGCCTACGACGGGCTGGGCACCAAGAAGGGCGCCGCCGTCGCGATCGACCCGCGCACCGGCGCGATCCTGGCGCTGGTCAGCACCCCCTCGTACGACCCGGCCAGCTTCGCCGGCAACTCCACCAGCGTGGACACCAAGAACCGCCAGAACCTGCTCAACGACCCGAACAAGCCGCTGCTCGACCGCGCGCTGAGCGAGACCTATCCGCCCGGCTCGACCTTCAAGCTGATCACCGCGGCGACCGCGTTCGAGACCGGCAAGTACCAGAGCCCGGACGACCAGACCGACACCCCGGACCACTACATCCTGCCGGGGACCAGCACCGAGCTGCGCAACGACAACCCCCAGGAGCAGTGCGGCCAGGCGACCCTCAAGTACGCGCTGACCATCTCCTGCAACACGGTCTACGGCAAGCTCGGCGCCGACCTGGGCAAGGAGAAGCTGCTAGCCCAGGCGCAGAAGTTCGGGTTCAACAGCACGGTGGACACCCCGATCCGCTCCGCCAAGAGCACCTTCCCGAGCGACTCCACCCCGGACGGCACCGCCCAGGACGCGATCGGCCAGCACAACACCGCCGCCACCCCGCTGCAGATGGCCATGGTCGCCGCCGCCATCGCCAACAACGGCAAGCTGATGCAGCCCTACCTGGTGGACGAGGAGCGCTCGGCCACCGGCACCACCATCTCCAAGCACACCGAGCACGAGATGGGCCAGGCGATCAGCCCGCAGACCGCCCAGAAGCTGCAGCAGATGATGGTCGACGTGGTGCAGAACGGCACCGGCAAGAACGCCCGGATCAACGGCATGGAGGTCGGTGGCAAGACCGGCACCGCGCAGCACGGCCAGGACAACAGCGGTCTGCCGTTCGCCTGGTTCGTCTCCTACGCCAAGGTGGGCGACAGCGCCCCGGTGGCAGTCGCGGTGGTGGTCGAGGACGGCGCCGCCCAGAGCAACGAGATCAGCGGTGGCAGCCTGGCCGCCCCGATCGCCAAGTCGATCATGCAGGCGGCCACCGGACAGTAGGGCCGCGGCGGCCCGCTCGCGTGATCACTGCGTGACCGGACGGTGAACCGCCCCTCGAACGCCCGGCCGGTCGGCGATACTGGGCGTTCGGGCCCGGGCCGGATACCGGTCTGGTCTCGGCTGGCGGGCGTGTCGAGTTGTCCGGCGGGCGACCGGTAGCGTATCCGCAGCAGCGGGTGTGCCCGCGGCTGCCTCGACCGGCCCCGGCGCCCGGCCCGGCCGGCGTCACGGCACCACCGTGGCGGCGAACCGTGCCGGCACCGTCTGCGTCACTACAGAACAGCGTCACTACGGAAGCGTGCGGGGAACCTACGTCATAACCTCACCGCCCGGTGAGGGAGAGGGTCGGAACTATGGAAGAGCCTCGTCGCCTCGGCGGCAGGTACGAGCTCGGCGGCGTCCTCGGACGCGGCGGCATGGCCGAGGTCTACCTCGCCCATGACACCCGGCTCGGCCGCTCCGTCGCAGTGAAGACGCTGCGGGCCGACATGGCCCGCGATCCGTCGTTCCAGGCCCGCTTCCGCCGCGAGGCGCAGTCCGCGGCGTCGCTGAACCATCCCGCCATCGTCGCCGTGTACGACACCGGCGAGGACTACATCGACGGCATCTCCATCCCGTACATCGTGATGGAGTACGTCGAGGGCTCCACCCTGCGCGAGCTGCTGCACTCCGGGCGCCGGCTGCTGCCCGAGCGCGCGCTGGAGATGACCATCGGCATCCTGCAGGCCCTGGAGTACTCGCACCGGGCCGGCATCGTGCACCGCGACATCAAGCCCGCCAACGTGATGCTGACCCGGCAGGGCAACGTCAAGGTGATGGACTTCGGCATCGCCCGCGCGATGGGCGACGCCGGCATGACGATGACGCAGACCTCGGCCGTCATCGGCACCGCCCAGTACCTCTCGCCCGAGCAGGCCAAGGGCGAGACGGTCGACGCGCGCTCCGACCTCTACTCCACCGGCTGCCTGCTCTACGAGCTGCTGACGGTCCGCCCGCCGTTCGTCGGCGACTCGCCGGTCGCGGTGGCCTACCAGCACGTGCGCGAGGAGGCGCAGCCGCCGTCCGCCTACGATCCCGAGGTGCGCCCCGAGATCGACGCGATCGTGCTCAAGGCGCTCGCCAAGGACCGCGACTACCGCTACCAGAGCGCCGACGAGATGCGCGACGACATCGAGCGCTTCCTCGACGGCCTGCCCGTCGCCGCCGCCCAGCAGGCGGCCGCGTACGGCATGGGCGGCTACGGCTACGACCAGAACGGCTACCCGGCCCAGCACGACCCGTACGGCCAGACCAACCTGCTGCCCCAGCAGGGCGGCGGCGCCGCGCCGACCACCATGCTGCCGCCGGTCGGCCAGCAGGGCTACGGCCAGGGCCCCGGCGGCTACCAGGGCGCGGGCGGCTACGACCCCGGCTACGGCGGCAACGGGAACGACGGCTACGACGAGGGCCCGCGCAGCGGGCGCCGGCGCGACGAGCAGCCGAAGAAGAGCAACACCTCCTGGATCATCCTGGCGGTCGCCGCCGTGCTGGTCCTGGTCGGCTCCTTCTTCGTGGCCTCGGCCATGTTCAAGGGCGGTGGCAACAGCGGCAACGCGGCCTCGACCCAGATCGTCGTGCCCACGCTGACCGGCAAGAGCCTCGCGGACGCGACCACCGCCGCGCACACCGCCAACTCCAAGCTCACCGTCGCGCAGGGGGCCCCGACCACCTGCGCCAACGTGGCCAAGGACCTGGTCTGCCAGCAGAGCCCGGCGGCCGGCACCCAGATGGCGTCCACCGGGACGATCACCGTCCAGCTCTCCACCGGTCCCGGCCAGAGCCCGGTTCCGGACGTGACCGGCAAGACCAAGGACGCCGCGACCAAGGCGCTGACCGACGCCGGCTTCCAGGTCGGCCCGCCGCAGTACGCCACCAGCGACACCGTTCCGCAGGACTCGGTGATCTCCCAGGACGTCCCCGGCGGCACCAAGGCGGAGCCCAACGCCACGGTCACCCTGACCATCTCGTCGGGCCAGGGCAAGATCACGGTCGCCGGCGTGGTCGGCCAGACCGCCGACGTCGCCGGCCAGACGCTGCAGGGCCAGGGCTTCACGGTCGACGCCTCGAAGACCGTCCCGTCCACCAACGCCAGCCAGGTGGTCGGCACGGTCGCCACCCAGAACCCGGCGGCAGGCGCCAAGGTGGCCAAGGGCGGCACGGTCACCCTGACCATCTACGCGGCGCCCGCGAAGATCCAGGTCCCGGACCTGACCGGCAAGACGGTCAAGGAGGCCACCGCGGCGCTCACCGCCAAGGGTCTGACCAACTGGACCTTCAACGGCCCCAGCGACGACAAGGCCGTGGTCGTCACGACCAACCCCGGCCCCAACCAGCTGGTCGACGCCGGCACCAGCATCCAGCTCACCACGGCGGCAGCGCCCAAAGGAGCCGGTGGTACCACCGGTGGTGCCACCGGGAGTCCCACCAACCCGATCGGCGGCGCCTTCGGCACACCCCCCTGGGCCAACGGCAACTAAGCACTGAGCCACCCGCGAGGGGGGCCGCGCACCGCCTCAGGGCGGGGCACGGCCCCCCTTCGGCGTCCGCCGCCGCGTCAGTTCCCGCGCAGCTCCGGCGGGGGCGTGCGCCGGGCGTCGACCTGGTCCACCCGCACCAGGCTGCCCCAGACCGCCATCCGGTAGCGCGAGGTGTACACCGGCGTGCAGGTCGTCAGGGTGATGTAGCGTCCCGGTCCCCGGTAACCGGCGCCCTCGGGCACCGGGGCGATGATCCCGGTGTCGTACTTGGTGGTCTGCGCGAGGGTGGCGTCCACCCGGTAGACGTACCAGCGGTCCCGGGTCTCCACCACCACCGCGTCGCCCTTGTCGAGCGCGTCGAGGTCGTGGAACTTCGCGCCGTGCCCGTCGCGGTGCGCGGCCAGGGCGAAGTTGCCGACCGCGTCCCACGGCATGGCCGCCCGGTACGGATCCTGGTAGACCCCCGCGACGCCCTCGTTGAGCACCTCCGGGCCGGTGCCCAGCTCGATCAGCACCTGGTAGCCGCGGCCCAGCGCGGGGATGTGCAGGAAGCCCAGCCCGGCCCCGGCCCGGTAGCCGGGGCCCTCGGGCACGGCGGGCGTCGGCGTGGTCGGCGCCCAGGACTGCCGCAGCCGCTCGCCGGCCCGCCCGGACTGCCGGTCGGCGAGCAGGTCGGTCCACCAGAGCGAGTAGCCGACGAAGAGCGCCAGCACCAGCCCCGCGGTGATCAGCAGCTCGCCGAACACCCCGAGCGCCAGCGCCCCGCGCGAGCGCCTGCGCCGCCGGACCCTGGTGCAGCTCACGGTGGTTCCGCCTCGTCCTGTCGGGGGCCGCGCCGCGCAGCGCGGGGCGGGCGGGCGCACCGCCCCCGACGGAGCGTCAGCTCCTACTGGGTCGTCAGCGCCGGCGGCTGTCCCTGGCTCCTGGGCCGTTCATCGACCATCTTGCCAAAGACGATGAGCCTTCCCCGTGCACTGAACTCCGGCGTACAGGTGGTCATCGTGAGGTACCGGCCGGGCTGGGTGAACGGCGAGCCCTTGGGGATCGGCTGCAGCACCGCCACGTTGGTCGGCGAGGTCTCCGGGATGCCGCCCTCGACCTCGTAGGTGTAGTAGGTGGTCGCGGTCTCCACCACGACCTTGTCCCCCGGCGACAGCTGGCCGATCTTGCGGAACGGCTGGCCGTGCGTGGTGCGGTGCGCGGCCACCGCGAAGTTGCCCGACGCGTCGGAGGGCAGCGCGGTGTTGTCGTAGTGGCCGACCAGGCCGTGGTCGAGCACCTTCTCCTTGTCGGTGCCCTGCGCGATCGGGTAGTCCAGCCCGAGCTTGGGGACGTGCAGGATCGCGAAGCCCTGGCCCGGCGCGAACACCCCCGGCGAGGGGGCGGCCGACTGGCCGGGGCCCGGAGCCGGCGCGGCCGCGCCGGGGCTGGCCCACTGCGACTCCAGCTTGCTGCGGGCGCTGTCCGCGGAGGCGTTCGCCTGCACGTTGGTCCACCACAGCTGGTACGAGACGAAGAGCAGCATCACCAGGCCGAGCGTGATGCACAGCTCGCCCACCAGGCGGGCGGCCAGGACGCGCTTGGACTCCTTGGGCCGCACCGCAGCACCGCCTCGCCCCACCGCCCGGCGGCGGCCTTTGCCGGAGCGCACGGCCATCCGGCCGTTGG
>NZ_BAAALF010000138.1:0-4148 GCF_039528135.1 Kitasatospora nipponensis
CCACCACCACACCCGCCGTCTCGTTCCACTCCACCAGAACCCGACGACGCTCCACGTCGTCGAGGAGATCGACCAGACCCACCGCATCGGAGGGCGAGGCGCTCTCGAGCCACTCCAGGACTCGCAGGAAGATCTGGGAGATCGAGGCGCCCGCGGCCGGACCGTGCAGGTCGGAGTTGGTGTCGACATCGATCTGGATGCCGGTGTCGGCCTCACGGTCGCAGATGCTGATCTCCAGGTCACCGACCGGACCGATGGAGAGGTTGCGGGTGATGGCCGGATGGCCGCCGAATCGCATCGAATAGTCGAAGGCCATCACGTTGACGATCACTTCGCAGAGCGGCCGGCCGTCAACGAGCTTCAGGTCCCGCAGCATGTCTTCACTGCGGTAACGCTGGTGCGGCAGTCCGGCGCGGATCCCGGCCTTCACCTGCCGCACCAGGTCCTCGACAGTGCTGTCCTGACGGATGCTCACGCGCACGGGCAACAGATTCGAGGTCATGCCGGGGATCGAACGCAGCTCCGTGCCGAACCGCCCACGCACGGGCACTCCGAGGACGAGGTCCGGCTCGCCGGTCACGCGGTACTGGTAGACGGCTGCAGCCGCGACCATCAGGCCCGCGAAGCTGGTCTTCAAGCGGCGGGCGGCTGCCTTCAGGGCCTTGGCCCCGCCGCTGCCGATGTCGGCCGTGTGCCGGCGCGGCAGCTCCGACTGCCGACGGGTGGCTGATACGCCGCGGCCGGCCGAGTCCGGCAGATCCGCGAGGGCGTCGAGCCAGAAGTCCCGGTCCACGCGGAAGTCGGCCGAGGCGCGGTAGGCAAGGTCCGCGTCGATCAGCGTGGTCACTGACTCGAGAGCTCCTCCGCCCGCTTCGCGGCCCTCGACGAGCGCGTTGTAGAACTCGGCCACGCGACCGGCGAGCACCGAAGCGCCGAGGCCGTCCAGCACGAGGTGGTGGACTCGCTGGTACCAATGGAAGCGGTCCGAGGCGAGCTTCAGCACGGCGAAGACGAACAGCGGCCCGTCACCACCCAGATCCACCGGTCGACGCAGCTCGGTCCGCATCCACTCCAGCGCGGCCGTGTCCGGGTCACTCTCGGTACTGACGTCGACGACCTGGATCGGGTAGTCCCGCGAGTCGGTGACGTACTGACGCGGTACTCCGTCTTCCAGTCGGAACCGCAGGCGATAGGTCTCCGCCTCGTCCAGGGCGCGCCGCAACGCGGCCACCATGAAATCCACGTCCAACGCGCCCTGGATTTCCAGGTATTCGCTGACGTTGTACGCCGGGCTGTTGGGGGCGAGCTGTTGCGCGTGCCAGATGGCAAGCTGGCCGCCCATCAGTTCACGGAGTTCACCTGCGAATTCAGACATGCCGCGCTCCCGCTAATTCGACTCGCCGACTGGAAAAAGCCGGGGCCAGCCGCCGTACGGGCATGCCGAACCAAGCCCAGCTTCTCGTGGTGCATGCGGTAGTCCGGTACCCGGCGGCCTCATGGGGCGGCCGGGTCCGGTGGAACAACCTGGTCCAAACAAGGCTGTTCGGCCGACCCGGCAGGTCGGCCGAACAGCGGCGGGCTCACTTCCCCATGGCCTCGATCAGGCTCTTGGGGCGCATATCGGTCCAGTTGGCCTCGATGTGGTCCAGGCACTCCTGGCGACTGGCCTCACCGAAAACCTTCGTCCAGCCCTCCGGGACATCAATGAAGACCGGCCACAGCGAGTGCTGGCCCTCCTCGTTGACCAGGACCACGTAGCTCGCATCGGGATCGTCGAACGGGTTCGCCACCGCACTGCCCTTCTCAGGTAAACGATGTGGATTGCGCGGTGATCCGTCGTCACCAGCGCCACCGCACGTCGGGGATGCCGCCATGCGCCGAGATCACTATGCGCGAGAGCCACTCGACGCTCAAGGTTTGCCCTCGACCCGAAACGCCCTGTTCGGCGTGTTCAACCAGCGCATTGCCGCAGTTGTACAGCGTGCACGGCAGCGGGACAGCCGCTTCGCGATCATCCTCGCCAATTCCCGCGTAAATGGCTAGGATTGTCGCCGGTCCCCACCACGGCACTCGTTCCTGCCGCAGGGGCGCCGGACCCGACCATCGGCAGCTCCGCCGTCCGGATCCCGCTCACGCCGCGACTGCCCACGTGTCCCGTCGCCGCCGCATCGGTTTCCCTGGTCCTACCTGAGGGGCCTCGCCCGGCGTGGTCGCCCGAGCGCTGCCGGCCATTCCTGCGGGCAGGGGCCGAAATCCGTGAACGGGCAGGGCGGTTGCCCGGTGGGAGGGCACCGGACACGGGCCGCGACCAGACCGCCGTCACCGTACCTGTCATCGCAGGTCATCCCCTGGTTGTACGCGACTGCACCCCCGGCATGACGCGGTGCTCCGGACTCGGCTGCGATACTGGCAGCATGTGGAACTCCTGGGACGGCTGGCTGCTCGGCGGCTCGGTGGTGGCGTGCGCCGTCGCGGCCTTCGCCGTTGCAGCCTGGCGGCGCGCCCACCGCCGCCACCAGGCGGCCCTGGGGGAGCGCGGCTGGCTGCTGGAACGGGAGCGGGCGGCCGCCACCGAGGCCGCGGTCGCCGCCGAGCGCGCCAGGATCGCCGCGGAGCTGCACGACATCGTCAGCCACAACGTCAGCCTGATGGTGGTCCAGGCCGGTGCGGCCCGCGAAGTGCTGGCCACGATGCCGGAGGTGGCGGCCAGAGCGATGAGTGCCGTGGAACGTGCCGGTCGGGATGCGATGACCGAGCTGCGCCAGCTGCTGGGGCTGCTCGCGCCGAGCGCCGACGGTGCCGACGAGCTCGACGGCGAGGCCGGCCTGGGGCCGCAGCCGAGCCTGGACCGGCTCGACCGGCTGATCGACCGGTTCGCCTTCGCCGGGCTGCGGGCGGAGGTGCGGGTCTCCGGCGAGCCGTGCCCGCTGCCACCGGGGATCGACGTGACGGCGTTCCGGATCATCCAGGAGGCACTGACCAATGTGCTCAAACACGCGGGTGAGGGGGCGGCGGCCACGGTGATTCTCCGCTACGACCACCGCAGCCTCCGGGTGGAGGTGCTGAACACCGGCCCGACCGCACTGAACGGCGACGATGCGGCCTCCCCTGCTCCCCGGACCCCGGCGAAGGACGGTGCGGGGCGCGGGCTGATCGGGCTGCGTGAGCGGGTCGCCGTCTACGGCGGCGACCTGGACGCCCGGCGGCGGCTCGGCGGCGGCTACCGGGTGCGAGCCCGGCTGCCGGTGACCGGCCGGTGACCGGCACCCCGGGCACCGAGCCCGCGGCCCCCGAACAGCGCCGCCCCCGGGTGGTGATCGCCGACGACCAGGAGCTCGTCCGCACCGGATTCGGCATGATCCTCACCGCCCGCGGCATCGAAGTGGTCGCCGAGGCCGCCGACGGCGCCGAGGCGGTAGCGGCGGCAGTGCGCCTGCAGCCCGACGTGGCCCTGCTGGACATCCGGATGCCGGTGCTGGACGGCCTGGAGGCGGCCCGCCGGATCATCGCCCAGGTACCCGGCTGCAAGGTCATCATGCTGACCACGTTCGACCTCGACCACTACGTCTACGCCGCCCTGCAGGCCGGGGCCAGCGGCTTCCTGCTCAAGGACGTCACCTCGGCCCACCTCGCCGCCGCCGTGCGCCTGGTGGACACCGGGGACGCGCTGCTCGCCCCGTCCATCACCCGCCGGCTCGTGGAGCGGTTCAGCGCCCCCGACAGTGCTCCGGCAGCGGCTCCGGCAGCGGCTCCGCAGCCCGCCCCCGCGCAGCTGGCGGCACTGACGGCGCGGGAGCTCGAGGTGCTGAGCATGGTCGCGCGGGGCCTGTCCAACAGCGAGCTGGCGGCCGAGCTGACGCTGAGTGAGGCCACCGTGAAGACCCACGTGGCACGGATCTTCGCCAAGTTGGGCCTGCGCGACCGGGCCCAGGCCGTGGTGCTCGCCTACGAGACCGGGCTGGTCGCCCCTGGGCCGCGCTGATCCGGGACGCCCGTCAGCGCGCTGCCTGACGGGCTGCACACCGTGGTCGGAAGCGGCCGTCCAGCGGGCTCCGAAGGCGGCCCTGGCCGGTCGGAACGGTTGCGGACGGAACGGCGGGGCCGAGGAGTGGCCGTTCCCGCCTCCGGGACGCACCGCGTCCCGGAGG
>NZ_BAAALF010000138.1:4158-22481 GCF_039528135.1 Kitasatospora nipponensis
GCGCCGCTCCCCCCCCCGGGGCCCCCCCGCGTCCCGGAGGGGGGAACGGACAGGTCGGGGACCGTCGGACCGGGGGTGCCGTCGGGTCGGGCCGGCCTGCGGGAGGAGTGGCCTGTATGTGGGCGGCGCGACCGCCACATCGGAATGCTAGGTGCACCGCGCCGGCCCACGCGTCACGCTGGGGATGTAACCCTGGAGATGTAGCTCGTGGGGACCGGGCCGTCCGGCGCCGGAACGGCCGCGGAGACGTCGACTGCGGCAGTCGGGGCGCGGCGACGGTTCCGGGCGGTGTCAGTCCCGCGCCATGGCCTCGATCAGGCTCTTGGGCCGCATGTCGGTCCAGTTCGCCTCGATGTGGTCCAGGCACTCCTGGCGCGCGGCCTCGCCGAACACCGACGTCCAGCCCTCGGGCACCTCGATGAAGACCGGCCACAGCGAGTGCTGGTCCGCGTGGTCCGCACGGTGCGGCAGCCGCGTCGACCAACGTCAACGCCCTTGCCAGCGTGGCTCGCGCCCTTCGGCGAAGGCGCGCGGTCCCTCGACGGCGTCCTGGCTGTACCGGCGCCGCTGTTCCCACCCGAACTCGGCGCTGAACGCCTCCTCCAGGGGCATGTCGACCGACCGCAGCACCGCCTCCTTGATGGCCCGCACCGCCAGTGGCGCGCTGCGCAGCAGCTCGGCCGTCCACTGCGCCACGCAGTCGTCCAGTTGGTCGGCCGGCACCACCTGGTTGACCAGCCCCAGGCGCAGCGCCTCCTGGGCGCCGAGCCGCCGGCCGGTCAGCAGGTAGCCCATCGCGGTCTTCAACGGGAGCTGACGGGCGAGACGGAAGGCACCGCCCGCCCCGGGGACCAGGCCGAGCCCGGCCTCCGGGAGGGCGAAGACGGCCTGCTCCGAGGCGATGATCAGGTCGCAGGCCAGGGCGAGCTCGAAGCCACCGCCCAGGGCATAGCCGTTGACCCGGGCGATCACCGGTTTGGAGAGTCCGAACCGCTCGGTCAGCCGGGGCCAACCGGGCTGGCCCCGGCTGCCGAACGTCGAGCGGGGCACGCCCTCCCGGTCCAGCCGGGCGCGTTCCTTGAGGTCCTGCCCGACGGTGAAGGCCCGGTCCCCGGCGCCGGTGAGCACCGCGACCCGGACGTCGTCGTCGGCTTCGACATCGTCCCAGATCGCGGCGAGTTCCTCGTGCATCCGCAGGTCCATCGCGTTGAGCACGGCGGGCCGGTCGAGCGTGATGCGGGCGACGTGGTCACGCTTCTCGTAGCGCACCCGCGGCTCGTGCTCCGCAGGCCGCCCGGGTTGCTCAGGCACCGACACTGGCACCGACGGCGGTCGGCTTGGGCGTGGAGAAGCGGGTGACCTTGTCGATCACGTCCGAGCTGTACAGGCGCAGCGCCTGCTCGAGGGAGAACTCGGCCATGTAGCGCCGGAACTCGTCCATCGGCTCGTCCGCCACGTTGAGCATGCGCCGGTTGGCGAGCACCGCCCGGCCGCGCAGCCGCTCGACACTGCGGTCGGCCGCCGCGTCCAGCTCGTCGGGCTCGTGGACCTCGTCGACCAGGCCCGCGGCCGAGGGCTCGGTGGCCCACAGCCGCCGCCCCCCGAGGATCATCTGACGGGAGACCCGGGGTCCGACCGCCTTGCCCAGCCGGAAGTTGGCGGCCCCGGGCACGATGCCCTCGGCCGCCGCGGGCAGGCTGAAGAAGGCGTCGGAGGCGGCGAGCACCTCGTCGAACACCAGGAGCAGCTGCATGCCGCCGCCGATGGCGAAGCCGTCCACCACCGCCGTCCAGGGCTTCTCCACGGTGTCGGGACGCCAGCCGGCGCCGTCCATCCGGACGCCTCGCAGGATCTTGTGGATGTAGCCGAGTTCCCGCCGCAGCAGGAAGTCGGTCAGTGAGATCCCGCCGCCGTGCAGGGACTTGAGGTTGATGCCGGCGCTGAACACCCGGCGGCCCCGGTAGCGCGGGTGGGTCATCACACCGCCGCGCAGCAGCCCGACCTCCACGGCCGGGTCGAGCAGGGCGAGGTCGACGGCGGTCTCGATGTCGTCGATCTGCCGGTTGTCCTCGGCGTTGAGGCAGTCGACGCGGACCATCGTCAGTCGTGCCGTGCTGCCGGTGCGCTCGAGCTGGACCGAGCCCAGGTCGACCCGTCCGGTCCCGGTGAACTCCGGCAGCAGGTCGAGGGCCCGTGGGGTGGGGCGCAGCATGGCGTCCAGCAGGTGTGCCCCTGCCTGCGGCGACCCGAGCACCTTGCTGAAGAAGATGCCCTGGTCGATCTCCAGCCCCTCCTTCTCGGCCTGCAGCTTGGACCGCTCGGCGGCCAGCCGAACGGCGTCGGGCACCAGTCCGGGGAAGGAGACGGCGGCGGCCTCGGCCAGCTCGGCGACCCGCAGGCAAAGGGTCCGGCCCTCGGTGAGCTCGTCGTAGACGGCATCGACGTGGACGTCCAGGAAGGCGGCCCGCAGCACCCGCACGGCGTCCAGGGCCGCGGCGGCGACGACGCGCTGCTCATCGGTGCGGTCCGCGGGGGCGGGGAGCACGGCCAGCAGGTCCTCGGCGTGCTCGGCGGCCTGGGCGAGCACGGCGCGGGCCGCGGCCAGTTCGCCGCGGACCTCGCGCAGATCGGCGGCGGCGGCCTCGATCACGCGGACGCTCCCACGGCGGCTCGGCGCAGCGTGCGGTCGCAGGCGGCCAGGTGGACTCCGAGGGCTTCGTCGAAGCTGGTGGCGGCGGCGTCGACCATCAGCTGCCGGCGGATCGCCAGCTCGGTGCCGGTGACCACGCCACCCCGCTCGGCGGCGAGGGCCAGGGCGGCGGCCGGGTCGGCGGCCAGTTCGTCGACCAGGTGCAGGGCGACCGCGTCGGCGGCGGCGATCGGGGTGCCGAAGAGCACGGCCCGGCGGATCGCGGCCGTGTGCGCGCCGTGCTGGGCGAGCCGGTAGATCGCCATGCCGGGCCAGGCGGTGCCGTCACCGACCGGGATGACCAGGCGGACCGTGTCGGTGGCGATGCGGTAGTCGGCGGCCAGCATCGCGTCCAGGGCGAGTCCGCCGCAGTCGCCGTCGGCGACCGCGATGGTGGTCGCGGGCAGCCGCTCCAGACGGCGCACCGCACGCTCCCACTTGCTGACCAGGGCGACCGTCAGATCGGTGCTCCAGGAGGCCTCGGGTGCGCCTGACACCTCGACGATCACCTTGCCGGGTCCGGCGCCGTCCTCGGCGCTGTCGCAGACGGCGGTGACCGCGGCGACGGCCTCGGCCGTCAGTCCTCTGCGGCCGTCGATCCGCAGCCGCAGCGCTTCGCCCCCGGTCGGGGCGGCGGGCTGCTGCTCAGTGGTCGTGCTGCGCTTCATCTGTTCCTCCGTCACCACTGCACCAGCGCGGTCTCGATGGTCGATCCGGGTCCCATGGTCATCAGTACGCCGTAGTCGCCGGCCCGGGTGGTCCCCTCCCGGAGCAGCCGCTCGTAGGAGAACAGGAAGGAGCCGCTCGACAGGTTCCCGTAGTCGCGCAGCACGTCGGTGGTGTGCCGGACGTCGTGGCGGGTGAGCCCGAGGTTGACCCGGACCGCGTCGATGACCTTCTTGCCGCCGGAGTGCACCAGCCAGTGACCGATGTCGCTGCGCCGCAGTCCGGCACCGTCCAGCAGCCGGTCCACCACCTGCTCGGCGTTGGCCCCGACCACGTAGGGCACGTGCGGATCGAGGTAGAAGCTGAACTTGCCCTGGGCGTCGTCCCAGTCGTAGCGCATCGCGTCGATCGCGTCGGTGATCAGGTGGCTGGCGAAGCCGAGGATGCGCGGGGCACCGGCGGTCGGCGGCACGTCGGGGGCGGCGTAGCCGGTGTCGGGGGTGTCGGCGATCAGGGCGATCGCGGCGGCGCCGTCGCCGAACAGGCTGTTGACCACGGCGGTGCGCATCGAACCGTCGATCACGTAGGCGGCCGAGCAGGCCTCGGCGCAGAGCAGCACGGCGACCTTGCCGGGGTTGGCCGAGGCCCAGGAGGCGGTGGCGTTCAGCGCGTTGAGGCCGGCGTTGCAGCCCATGCCGACGACGTCGATCCGGCTGGTCCTGGGGAGTATCCCCATCTCGCGGATCAGGTGGGCGCTCAGGCCGGGGGTCAGGAAGCCGGTGGTGGTGGTGCAGCAGAGGTAGTCGATGTCCGCGAGCTCGAGACCGGTGTTCTCCAGGCAGGCGCGGACCGCGCGGGCACCCATGTCGAGGGCGAGCCGCTTGTGCTTGGCGAGCAGGGCGCCCTGCGGCTCGGAGACCACGGCGCCGTCGGCGTCCAGCGGCGGGACGGTCAGGAAGCGCCGTTCGATCGCGCTGTTCAGGAAGACCGAGCGCACCTTGGGATCGGCGATCCGGAAGATGTCGAGCAACTCTCGCTGAGTGTAGGAGCGTTCGGTGGTGGCGGTGCCCACACCGGCGATCCGGGCGGCGGGCGTGCCCTCCTTGCGGGCGGTGGAGGGCTCCAGCAGGGCCGTACGGGCGCTGTCTCGGCGGGTCATCGGAAGGTCCACCCCCACATTCGGGTCTTGCTGCGGATCAGCGGCACTGCGGCGAACACGTCGTTCTCCTGTCTCGGTACGGGTGGGCGTGGGACGGCGACGGCCGCCCTCGGCGGCGTGCGGTCCCCAGGCCCTGGGTCGTACCGTCCGCGATCTCCGCAGCCGGCACGGGACAGCAGCAGGATGACCCTTGGGCGACTGGTCGATCAAGACTTGACCGTTGGACGACAGTTGGCCGTTGGCCGCCGAAGGGCTGCGGCTGACGAGCCCGACCCGCGCGGTCCGTGCAACTGCCGCCGGAACCGCAGTTGCACAGACCGCGGCTGCCGCGCGAGCCGTCGCCTCGGGGGTGGGAGCGGGTGGGTCCTCCGAGCGCGGGCGGGACTACTTCAGGGTGACCGCCCCCGCCATCCACTGCTTGGTGGCCATTCCGCTTGCCGCATACGCGCCGGTCGCGTTGACGATCTGGTACGCCGCCGCCAGCTGATCGCTGGAGACGAAAAGCTCGGGAAGGGCTGTGAAGCCGGTCGCCCAGACCGCGTTGCTGCCGCCCTGGACCCCCGCCACGCCGATGACGAGCTCGGCCGCGGCGGTCGTGGCGGGTGTGCTGCCCGAACTGAACACGCTACTGGTGCCCGCTGCCGAGGCATGCTGGTCGACCGTGGTCACCCCGGAGAACTCGTCGACGGCGAGATGCTCCTCACTTGTCGCCGGGAAGCTGAGCGTGATGGTGTCGGCGGAGCTGAGGGCCTTCACGTTGGTGGCGACCAGAAGCACCGTCGCGTCGCCGGCGCCGTCCGACTGATCCAGGACCGCGGTGTAACTGTCGCCCTGACTGTCCGTGGCGCTGACCGTACCGGACTTGGTGTTGGTCAGCATCGCGGCGACGACCAGAGCGTCACCGGCCCCCACGCCCGAGGCGCCGGGGTGGACGGAGAGCGAGCTGACGCTCGTCGTCCCTGTCGCCGCCGCCACCCGGCCGACGTAGGCAGGGTCGGAGCCGCCCGTCGCGGGGGCGGCCACGGTCACCGTGCCAGTCGTGGAGGCGGAGGCCGAGGCAGCGTCGGTGACCGTCACGGTGACGGTGTAAGTGCCCGGCGCGGTGTAGACGTGCGACAGCGTAGGCATGCTCTGGGTGGTGGCACCGCCGCCGTCGCCGAAGTTGAAGGTGTAGCCGGTCAGGGTGGAGCCGCTGTCGGTCGAAGCGCTCGCGTCGGCGGTCACGGTCAGCGGCGCGGTGCCACTGGTCGGCGTGAGCGTCAGGGCGGCGGTCGGGACGGGGGCGGGCGGTTGGGACTGCCCCCCGTACTCGTAGGCACCGCGGTCGGCGTAGGTGCGCGCACCTACGCCGGTGTTGGGCGTCGCGGGGTCGTCCGTCCGCGCGTTTCCGTCCGCGTCCACGGCCGGTTCGTCCGGCGCGGAGGAGTTCGCGGAGTCGATCGCCGGTGAGCCTGCCGTCAAGCGCAGGTTGCCCGAGGTGGCCGCGGCAAAGCGCGGGTCCGCGAGCAGGTCATGCGCGCCCTGCCCGGTGGCCTGGAAGGCGCTGAGGGTGGTGTACCCCGAACCGCCCCACTGGTAGAGCTTGGCTCCGGCGACGGAGGAGTGGGCGAGGTTGTAGTCGACGGCGGTCCCGGTGGTCGCCGTGTCGTAGATGCCGATCTCACCGGCACGCCCGGAGCCGTCCCTGCCCGCCGGGCCGTGGGCGCAGGCCGTGTTGACGGCGTTGTCCGTGGCGATGTTGTTCTCCACGATGAAGCCGGAGGAACTGCCCTCCACGTTGATGCCGTCGGTGCAGTTGCCGTGGACGGTGTTCCCGACCAGGACGCCGCCGGTCACACCGTTGTTGTCGATGCCGTGGTCGCCGTTGCCGTACAGCACGTTGTCGACGCTGACGTTGTTGTCGCCGCCGCTGTAGAACTGGAGCCCGGAATCCTCGTTGTCATGGAAGACGTTGTCCTCGACGAGGTTGCCGGGGGAGATGACGTCGAGCCCGTTGGCGTTGCGCTGCCAACCCTCGGCGTTGAAGGAAGCCTCGTTGCCCTGCACCGTGTCGCCGGTGGAGCCGCCGTCCACCCGGAAGCCGTGGAAACTGTTGTGATCCGCGGTGTTCCCGATCACCAGGGAGTCCCTGACGCCGGTCAGATCCACCGCGATCGCGTTCTGCCCCGAGACCGGCTGACCGACGTAGGTCACCGTGTTGTGGCTGATGGTGAGGTGATCGGAGTTGCTCAGCGCGATGCCGGTGCCGCTGGTCCGGGTGACGGCGAAGCCGTCGATCGTGACATAGCTCTTGGCGGAGACCACGAAGCCGTTCGCGCCGCCGGTGACGACGGCTCCCCCGGCGGTCGCCGACCTGATGACGACGGGCGCGCCAGCCGATCCCGAGTTGGCGACCGTCACCTTCTCGTCGTAGGTGCCGGAGGCGACGAGCACCGTCGTTCCCGCGGTCGCGACGGCGGCGCCCCTGGCGATGGTGCAGAAGGGCTGGGCAGAGCTTCCGGGCCCGGTGTCCGAGCAGCCGGTTCCGCCCACGTAGTAGGTGGTGGTCGTGGCATGCGCGGCGGGCAGGGCGGTGGTGAGTGCGACGGCGGCACCGAGCAGTGCGGCTGCGGCTGCGGCTGCGCTGAGGGCCTTCCGGCCAGGCGTGGGGTGGGTCACGTTGCTCCAGTTCTACGGTGGTGGGTCGTCCACCCGCCGAGCCTTCCGGTATCGGATCCCAGGGCGATCGCAGAGCGATCACACGGCCGTCGAACTGGAGCGATGCGACTGCGCTTCGGTTGAAGACGGATGCCTCAGCGGTGAAAGAGCACCGCGAGAGCCTCCCACTGGGCCGTCGTGGTGCCAGTGGCAGCGCACTTCTGCGGCTCCGCGACGAACCGGAAGGCGGTGGTCTGCCGGTACGAGGAGAGCGTCAGGACGGGCAGCGCCTGCCAGTCGGCGGAGAACTGGGGTGCGGGGCCGCTGTTCGTCGAGATCACGCTGACCAGAAGGTCACCCACGGCGCAGGACAGCGGGGCAGCGCTGGTGCTGAAGGAGGTGCTGTTGTGGCCGTTGAGGTTCGATGCTCCGGCCTGGCCGGTGACCCCTGTGACGCCGGAGAAGACGTCCGCGGCCAAGTGGTACTTGCTGGCCTGAGGGTAGCTGGCGCTGATCCGGTCCACGGTGTCCAACTGCTTGGCGTCGAAGGCGGCGAAGAGCATGGTGCGGTGCCAGTAGGCATCCACCACGTCGCCGACCATGGTGTAGGTGTTCCCGGCGGAGTCCTTCACGGAGACCGTTCCCGCACTGGTGGCGGTGAGCGTGAGCGAGACGAGCACGACGTCGCCTCGGTGGGTCCGGGAGACCACGGGGACGTCGATGCCCGTGGTGGTGAGGATCTGGTCGTCGAAGCCGATGCGGCCCAGGTAGCGGACGTGGCCGTCGGGCGCGGCCATGGTGGCGGAAGTGGCCGTCCTGAGGGTTGCGGCATGGTTGACCGGGCCCGCTGCGGGGGCGTCGGCTCCGCCTGGCGCCAGCCCCAGTGAGGCGGCGACGGCGGCCGCGACGCAGCACGCGAGGCCGGCCCACAGGCCGGTGCGCACCAGCCGCGGGGCGGACCGTAACCGGCCCCGGGCGGTCCGCCGCGGGAGCCCGGCCTCAGCCCCGGCGTTCGGGTCGCCCGGCGGCGCCGCCTCCCCCACCACGCCGGACGGCGGCACCGGCGCAGCCACCGCCGCAGCGTCCACCGGTACTGCGAGTGCCGGCGCCGCCACGGTCAGGGCCGACGCCGGGCCGGCCGAAGGCTCCCCGGTCAGGAGCGGCAGCAGCCTGGCGGCGGGATCCTGCTGCAGCACGGCCTGCTGCAGTTGGTGCAGGTCACGTCCGGGTTCGACGCCCAGCTCGTCGGCCAGCTGGTCCCGGAACGCCCGATACGCGGCCAGGGCCTCGGTCTGTTCGCCGCTGCCGTAGAGGGCGATGATCAGCTGAGCGACCAGCCGCTCGTGCCAGGGGTGCGCGGCTCGCAGCGGGTGCAGGCGCCCGGTGGCCTCCGTGAACCGGCCCAGGTGCAGGTCGCTGTCGACCTGGAGTTGCAGCGCCTGGAACCGGAGTGCTTCCAGCGCCTCCAAGTGGTCCTGTCGCAGTCGCTGGGAGGGCACGTCCAGAAGTGCCTCGCCCCGCCACAGCGCGAGCGCGTCCCGTAGGTCCTCGCCCGCCGCGCGCCAGTCCTGGTCGGCCGCGGCCGACCGGGCTCTGCGGTAGAGGGCGGCGAATGCCTCCGCATCGAGCTCGCCGGGGCGCACCTCGATGAGATGGCCGGGCGCCTGCGTCCGGATCCGCTCCGCGGCGGACGGTCCGAGCGCCTTGCGCAGCCGCATGATGTGGTTGTTGAGCGCCTGTCGCGGCGCCTCCGGGGGACTGTCCTCCCACACGAGCGCCACCAGGGCCTCAGCGGGCACGACCTGATTGGCCTTCAGCAAAAGTGCGGCCAGCACACTGCGCTGGAGGGCCGAGCCGATGGGCCGGCTCTCACCGTCCACCCGCACCAACAGAGATCCGAGCATGCCGAATTCGACGCTTTCCGACACCACGACGCCGTCCCCCCACCCCAACAAGCTCCATCGCCGCCCGGGAAAGGCCCAGTTGGGCGCCACTGTGATCGCAGTGTGATCGGGATGGTAGCCGATCAGGTCACCCTGTCGCGACGGATTCTGAGCGCGTGCTGCCAACACCGCTCGGACCGCTTGACCCGTGCCCCATGCGCGGGTCATTTCGCGTCCACAGAGAGGGACTTACATGGCATCAGTCAGTCCGTTCGGGGGTAGGAAACATCGAAAACTGCTACGGCGGGTCGTACCGCTCGCACTGGCAGGGATCGTTGCCACCGGCGTCGGCGCCAGCCCCATCAGTTCCGTGGCGGCAGCCGCCGCTCCGTCCCCGTCCAAGCAGCCGGCGTCTGTCACCGAGCGCCCCGACGCCTTCTCGGCGGCGATGGCCGCCCGCAAGCAGCACCACCGGGTCGAGGTGACGAACGACCGAACCGAGACCTCGACGACCTTCGCCAACCCCGACGGCACCTTCACCATGGAGCAGTCGGAGCAGCCGGTCCGGGTGAAGGCCGCCGCCGGCTGGGTACCGGTCGACACCACGCTCGTCGCCAACCCCGACGGGTCGGTCTCGGCCGCCGCGCATCCCGCCGGACTGCGGCTGTCCGGGGGCTCGGCCAAGGACGCCGACCAGACCCTGGTGACCCTTGGCACCGGTGCCTCCACGGTCGCTCTCTCCTGGCACGGCACACTGCCGAAGCCGAAGCTGTCCGGCGACACCGCGACCTACGCCGACGCCCTGCCAGGTGTCGACCTGAAGATCCAGGCGACCCGCACCGGCTTCGAGACGTTCCTCGTCCTGAGGTCCAAGCCGGTCGGGGCGCTGTCCTTCACCCTCCCGCTGCGCGCCGACGGTCTCAAGGCGAGCGGCAACGAGAGCGGCGGGGTCGACTTCCGCGACGCGAAGGGCACCGTCGTCGGCTCCATGCCGGCGCCGACCATGTGGGACAGCCGGATCGACGGCAGCACCGGGATGCCCTCCCACACGGCGCCGGTCTCGCTGACCGCCGTCACCAAGGACGGCGTCGTGGACCTCACCTACACGGCGGACGCCGGCTTCCTCGCGCAGGCCGACTACCCGGTGACCATCGATCCGGCCACCTCACTGGGACGCAACCACTGGCTGCTCGCCTCCCTGTACGAGCCAACCCGCACGTACTTCGACTCCGACAACAATGCCGACGTCGGCACCCCCGACAGCGGAACCCACGTCTACAGGTCCTTCTTCTCCTTCGACCCCTCCTCGGTCTGGGGCAAGCACGTCCTGTCCGCGACGCTCAACACCAACGAGACGCACGCGTGGACCTGCACCGCTGCCCCGGTGGAGCTCTGGGACACGGGAACGTTCAGCTCCTCGTCCAACTGGTCCAACCAGCCGGCCTGGAACACGAAGCTGGGCAGCAAGACCGTCGCCAACGGCTACGACTCCTCCTGTCCTGCCGCGAACGTCCCCTGGGACGTCACCGGTGACGTCCAGGGCTGGGCGAGCTCGAGCGCCGCAGTCGGCACGATGGCGCTGCGAGCCACCAGCGAGAGCGACTCCACGCAGTGGAAGTGGTTCGACTCGAACCCGTCGATCTCGGTGACGTACAACTCGTACCCGGGGACGCCGACCTCGCAGACCGTCAGCCCCTCGGTCACCACCGGCGGCACGCCCTACACCAACACCCCCACCCCGACCCTGTCGACCACCGACACGGACGCTGACGGCGGCAACCTCACCTACACCTTCCAGGTGCTGTCCGGCTCCACGGTCGTCGCGACCGGCACCGCCTCGGGCGTCTCCTCGGGCGGCTCCGCCACCTGGACCACGCCCTCGCTGGCCAACGGCGCCTACACCTGGCAGGTCCGGGCGTACGACGGCACCGACTACGGGCCGTGGTCGGGGGCGCAGGCCTTCACCGTCAACGCCGACATCGACGCGGCGCCGTCGGTCTCCTCCACCGGCTACCCGGCGAACACGTGGACAGCCCAGAACCCGGCCGGCAACGCGTTCACCTTCGGGGACACTTCGACGGACGTCACCGGCTACGTCTACGGCCTGGACACCAACCCGCCGTCGACCTTCACCACCTCCTCGTCGGTGACCCTCAACCCGGGGCCTGGCCTGCACACGCTCTACGTGCAGGCGCAGAACAGCTCGGGCAACCGCTCCGGCGCGACCTCGTACGTCTTCGGCGTCGGCTCCTCGGGAGTCGCCGAGCCCGCCGACGGCACAACCGGCTCGTCGACGTTCAACCTCAGGGCCACCGCACCGAGCGGAGCCACTGGGGTGACCTTCCAGTACCGCGTCGGCACCAGCGGATCGTTCACCACGATCCCGGCCGGTGACGTCACCAACGCGGGCGCTGCGGTCAACTGGCCGGTCGCCACCACGTCGGTCACGGCCGGCGTCAGCTCGCCCGAGCTGGTCTGGAAGGCGAGCAGGACGCTGACCGGTGACGGCCCGCTGCAGCTCCAGGCCGTCTTCGCTGCAGGCTCGACCACCCCGCCGGTGACGGTCACCCTTCAGCGCAACGGCGTCGGCTCGGACTTCGCCGCCACCACGCTGGGCCCGGTCACCGTCGGCCTGCAGTCGGGCAACGCCTCGCTGTCGGCCACCGACGTGTCGATCGCCTCCTACCGGGCGGGACTCGGCGTCTCCCGCACCTTCAACTCCCTGGCGCAGAACACCCCGTCGATCTTCGGGCCGGGCTGGACCGCCTCGCTGCCGGTGCTCGGCACCTCCGCCTCCTGGTCCTCGCTGGTGGACGGCGGCAGCTACGCCCAGCTGACCGGGGCCGACGGCTCGGTGCGGACCTTCCTGACCGGAGGCACGAGCGGCGGCGTCACCGCCTACAGCGGCCAGGGCGCCACGGCCACCTCCGGGCTGGTCCTCACCAAGTCCTCCAGCGGCTTCCTGCTGGTCGACGGCTCCGGCACGCAGGTGAGGTTCACCGTCCCGGACAGCAGCAAGCCCAGCGTCTACGCGCCCTCGCTGGTCACTCAGCCGGGCACCAACAAGTCGATCGGCTACTCCTACTCGGGCGGCAAGCTCGTCCTGATCACCGCCCCCGACCCCGCCGTCGCGGACAACACGGCGACGACCGCGGCCTGCGCCTACCCGGTCACCTCCTCGTCGTGGTCGGCGGGCTGCCGCGGCCTGGTCCTCAACTACGACACGACGACCGGCAACCTCTCCGAGGTCGACTTCGTCACCGTGGACAACTCCACGGGCTTCCAGCAGATCCCCGTCGCCGACTACTCCTACGACGGCAACGGCCGTCTGGTCGCCGAGTGGGACCCGCGGATCAGCCCGGCGCTGAAGAACCAGTACAGCTACGACGCCCACGGGCGCCTCGCCTCGGTCACCCCGGCGCAGGACCCGACCACCGGCACCCTGAAGCCGTACACCTTCACCTACGACAACACCGCCGGCGACGTCGACTACGGCAAGCTGCTCAACGTCACCCGCACGCACAGTGACAGCACCGCCGCCGTGCAGTCGGTGCTCTACCACGTCCCGGTCACCAAGGCGGCGGGCGGCCCGATCGACATGGACCCGGCGGCCATCGCCACCTGGGGTCAGTCGGACGCCCCGGTCTCGGCAGTGGCGGAGTTCCCGGCCGACCACGTGCCCGGCTCCACCCCGGACTACACGTGGGCCACGCTCCACTACTACGACGCCAACGGCCACGAGACCAACACTGCCTCGTACGGCAACGGCTGGCACATCACCACGACGGAGTACGACGCCAACGGCAACGTGGTCCGCGAGCTCACGGCCGCCAACCGCGAGACGGCTCTCGCCTCCGGCCCGTCCGGCGCCGCACCGACGTACGTCGGCCGCACGGGCTCCAGGACCGGCACGGGCACGGGACTGACCTCGGTCACCGTCCCGGTGACGGCGGCGGTCAAGGCCGGCGACGCGCTGGTGCTCTCGACGATGCTCACCAACACGGTGAACAATGGTGTCGCGGGCAACGTCACCGCCACGGACAGCCAGGGCGACACCTTCCAGGTCGTCGCCGACGCCAACGACGGGTCCGCCAAGGACCGCACCCTGATGACGGCCGCCTTCGGCGTCCACGCGCTCTCCACCTCCGACACCGTCACGCTGCACTTCCCCTCCACCGGGGAGTACCAGGTGGCGGTCGACGAGATCGCGGGCGCCAGCGGCCTCGACGTCACCTCGTCGGCGGCGGGAGCCGCGGGTACCAACGTCAACTCCGGCAACACGCCGACCACGGCCACGGCCAACGAACTCGTCTTCGGCACGTCCGGCATCCAGGGTGGTTCCACCACCTCCTGGACCGGCGGCTTCACCGCCCTGCCGACCCTGTTCGTCTCCAGCGACCAGCTCGGCACGGCCTACAGGACCGTCTCCTCCACCGGCGCCTACGCGGCGACGGCCACGGCCACCCACTCCTGGATGGCAGCGGTCGCAACCTTCCGCTCGGGGGTGAACACCGCAGCGATCGCCAAGCAGCTGGACACGGAGAACATCTACTCCGCGGACGGCATGGAGCTCCTCGACACCTACGGCCCGATGCACTCCATCGCGGTCACCGGCTACACCACCCCCCAGCAGGCCCGTACCCACACCCACCACGTCTACGACGAGGGCGCACCCAACGGCGACAAGGACACCAACGGCAATCCGTTCCGGCTCGTCACCACGACGACCGAATCGGCGAGCCTCGGCGCGACCATCCCCGGATCCGTCGACACCGACGCGAGGACCACCAAGAACGCCTACTCACTCGGCACCGACAACACCGGCTGGACCTTGCGCGCTCCGCTGCAGACGATCACGGACCCGACCGGGCTCGCGATCACCAGGACCCAGCGGTTCAACACCGACTCGGCGCTCTACGGCGGTGAGCCACTTCAGGTCTCGTCGTCGCAGCCATCGGACACTGCCGGTACGGCAGCGGGCACGGTGAAGACCGTGTACTACACGGCTGGGACCAACACGGGCGACTCGGCCTGCGGCAACCAGCCGAACTGGGCCAACCTGGTCTGCAAAGCACTCCCCGCAGCGCAGCCCGGCACCACCGGCCTGGCCAACCTTGCAGTGACCTCGTACACGTACAACCTGTACCTCCAGCCGACCGCCAGGACCGAGGACTTCGGATCGGGTAACACCCGCACCACCGCGACCAGCTACGACAGTGCCGGCCGCACCGTGCGGTCGTCGATCGCGACCACCGGCACCGGCCTGGGGACGGCCGTTCCGGCCACCGTCACTGTCTACTCGACGGCGCTCGGTGCCCCAACCGACGTCGAATCCGTCGACGGTTCGAACAATGTCACCGCCGATCTCAAGACCACGTACGACGAGTTCGGGAACATCGCGACCTACACCGACGCGGACGCGAACGTCTCGACGTACGCTTACGACCTCGCCAACCGGGTCACATCTCTGAATGACGGAAAGGGCACGACGACTCTCACCTTCAACGGCGGCACGGAGCGCCGCGGCCTTCCGACTTCGGAGGTCGACTCCCAGGTCGGAACGTTCACGGCTTCCTACAACGCCGACGGTGGCCTGGTCAGCCAGGCCTATCCCGGCGGCACGACCGGTTCATATACCTTCAGCCCGACCGGCAAGGCCACGTCGCTGGCGTACTCGAACGCGAACTGGACCTCGACGCTTCAGGATGCGGTGACCCCGACCGTTCACGACGACTGGGCCGGTCGTTCCGTGCTCAACAGCAGCCAGGCCTACGACTACGACGCCGTCGACCGGCTGACCGTCGCCAAGGACACGCAGGCCGGCATCTGCACCACCCGCAGCTACGCATACGACGCCGACTCCAACCGGCTCTCGCTCGGGACGGCGAACGCGGGTAGTGCCGGGGCGTGCCAGTCGACGGCCGGCTCCACCGAGGCGTTCACCTACGACCCGGCTGACCGCTTGGTCACCTCCGGCTACACCTACGACGCGATCGGGCGGATCACGACCACGCCGTCCATCGACGCCGGAGGGAACGGCGACGTCAGCGCCACCTTCAACACCGATGACATGCTCGCCGGCCAGACCCAGGGCACGAACAGCAAAACCTGGACCCTGGACCCGGCGGGTACCAGGTACCGCACCAGTACCGACAGCGCGACCTCGACCACGACGACGAACCATTACGCGAACAGCTCCGACAGTCCGTCGTGGACCCAGGGGAGCTCGTCGACCTGGACCCGCAACGTCCTGGGACTGGACGGCAACCTCACGGCGATCGCACCGTCGAGCGGGACCGCGGTGGTCAGCTTCATCAGCCTTCACGGCGACGTGATGGCAACCGGCACCCCGAACACCAGCGACATCGGCCCGTCCGCGACGTTCACCTATGGGGAGTTCGGGAGCACCGAGTCCGGCAACCCCGGGACGTACGGTTGGCTCGGTGGTGTTCTACGCTCCAGCAACACCCTGGGCGGAACCCTGCTCATGGGGGCGCGTGCATACAGCGTCGGCACAGGCCGCTTCAACCAGGCCGACCCGGTGGCCAACGGCAGCGCGAACCTGTACGAGTACGGTGCCCAGAACCCGCTTACCAACTACGACTCCAGTGGCCGTTGTAGCAGCCACTGGTACGCGAGCTTCTGTACCTGGTCGGGTCACATCGCCATCGGACTCAGCTGGAACCAGGACCTCATGTGGTTCCAGGGAGGAGGGTGGACCGCCGTTGGGGCGATCGCCGGCCTGTGTGTCGTCTGTGGAGCGCTCGCTGCCGGACTGGTCGCGGTCATCGGCCAGTACCTCTCGGGAAACCGGCCACGATGGCAGGCCGTCTGGATCACGTTCCACTACGGCTGGCGGTGGGGTTGGATACCGCATCCCTACTTCGGTCTCGACAGCGTCCGCTACTCCTAGAAACTGGGTGAGTCCAGTCGGAGATTGAGAAGCACCCCGGCACAAGGCGTATTGCCGTCGGCCCCAGGCCGGCGGCAATACGCCTTTCGCTGTCTTACTGGACATTCCAGAACGGTGCGTACCTTGCTCGGGTGACTCGTTGGCCTCGTTGCTCCATTGCCACGGCCGGTTGATCCCGTGCCCGTGATGTCGCGTTCATCACTGTCCGTAGGCCGTTCCGGTCAGGGCTGCGCGTCGGCTGTCGCGCCGGGCCACGCTTTCCGCGCTGGACTGACGGGCAGTCACTGACCGAACCCGGACCACGGCACTGGTTACGCACCGAGGAGTACGCGCTTGCGTAGCAGCTACCTGACGCTGCGCCAGGAGCGCTGCCTCCTACCGCTCCGTCCCTCCGATACGGCAGCTCTAGCTGCGGACCGCCTCATCGCTACCCAACCCACCCGACACCCAGGCAGCCGCCTGACCCGCCGGCGCGCACTTGATCGGTGGCAGATACGTCAAGTGCGAACCCTCTGACCAGATTCGCCGATCACGGCGGGCAGCCGTCCGACCCGTTTCCGCAGGTTGGAGTCCGACTCGTACACGTCATGTCGCAGCCCATCAGGCATTGTGCGGCCCCGCGCCCAGCATGTGGTCCCGCACTGGTCCCGCTCGGCCTGGCCTGGCCCGACCATCCCACCGCGTCAGGCCGGTGGCCTCTTCCTCCGGAAGCAAGTCGAACATCTGATCGACCTGGGCACCCAGTGCCACCGACCTGCCGATAGTCCGTGAGTGTCCGTGGAGGTACCTCCTTGTGCGCCCCCGTTGTAGCGCAGGTAGACACTCGCAACAGCGCTTGCCAGCCTGCGCATCGCTCTCAGCTGTCACCATTCACGCCACTCATCCGTGATCGCATGTCGGTCAATGCCGTGGCGCGCTGTGAGCGCTGAAACATCAATGCCGCTGTTCGCCAACACCTGGTCGATGTATTCACACAGTTGCTCTCGCTCGCCGGTCTCGTAGGCGGCGTGATCGAAAGACTCGTTGACGGCGTTCAACGCGAGCACTACGCGCTTGACCATCTCCATGACCTGCACGTCCGATGGTTCTGCGAGCGCACGAAAGTCAGTCTCGAAGTCCTGGAGGACGACATCCGTGGCGGCCAAAAGCGCCTCCGGAAAGAGGCCCGCCATGTAGGCGTGCTCGGGATCCAGAGTGCCTGCTGCAAGCCCGCGCGCCTCCTCGGCTACGCCTTCGCGCCAAGTCCCAGACGGTCTGATCATCATGGTCGGACCATAACGGTCGACGCCGACACCACCGCCTCCGAAAGGCGGCAGGCCGTCACCTGGGCTGACCTGGCTGGATGTCACCTAGCCCGCCCCAGGCGGGTCGGACCGTCGGATCCCGCTCTTCCCCGTGGCTCCCCACTCGGTCGGGCACGTTTGGGGGCGCGGTGTCTACACCTCGTCGTCTCGCGCCAAGATCAGGTTGATCGAGCCTTCCTCGAGGTTGATCCCTCCATCGAGGTGCAAGTGGTATCCCCCGCCGAGTTCAGGGTCGGCAAGATTGACAAGCTGCTCAGCCAGGGCATGAAGCCCGGCCGCATTGGCCGCGATGGTGATCTCGGCCGCTGAGCCGTACACCTTGATTCGGGGGGTGTCCATAGCGGCACGGTACCGCGCGGGTTTGGCCGGCCTGTGGCCAGCTCTCGGGATCGGGATGAGCGGGGGCTCCCTCCTCGATCGGGCAGCTTTGCGTAGAGAAGGTTTTTACTCATCCCTCCTCGTTCCCCCGATCGTCTTCGGGGACGGCCTGCCGGCCTTGCCTGATCCGGTTCACCTGGCGTGGTCTTTTCCGTTGGCGCATGGGCATGCTGACGTGACGTCAGACCAGCGCAGGGAGGGGACAGCATGGTTGAGCTGACAGTCAGGCCGTGGCGGAAGCCCGGCAAGGAACGGCTGTACGTGAACAGGCCCGGCGTACGCGGGGAGTCGGTCGCGTGGCTCGACTGCCTGACCGGAGAAGTCTCCCTCGAACCTCCGGCTCGCGCGGATCCTGCGCTGGCGTCGGCAGCGGTGGCGAAGATCGAGGAATGGTGCCAGAGCTCGGGACGTGGGATTCCACCCCGGACGGTCAAGGGTCATGGCCCGGTGCTGCCAGCTCAGCCGCCGCCGGCACCGTCCCGACCGACAGAGCCATTGGCACCGCTTCCGCCTACGGCCGTCCCGTTCTTGCCGCCCATGAGGCATGAGGACGATCTTGCCAGGAATCTACCCGGCGCCGGTCTGGCGGGGCTGGTTCGAGCCAGCGAGCGGAAGCACAAGCTACCGGTTCGGCTCCTTGCCAAGCTCGTCGGCGATCAGCTGGGCGATCCGGCGGCGCTCAGTGGGCTGGAGG